>NZ_JBHSFZ010000032.1:0-28832 GCF_042654265.1 Sphingobium tyrosinilyticum
GTCGGCGCCTTGACGCGGATCCAGTCCGGCTTGCGGACACGTTGCGGCTGGGGCGGGACGGGAATAGCGGCACTATCGGTCATGCGCCCCAAATAGCGACCCGAGCACAGACTTGCCAGTCTGCGGTCCTGAATCGAACCCTTTGCCGTATATCCATCCGGCAGGCGATTTATGTAGCGTCGAACGCAGTTCCCGCTGGACGGCCGCGCGGCATCGTGAGGCGAATCTTGGGATCTCGGATGAAGTGGCCTTTGCCAGCAAGATGCTCCCGTTTGGGGTCAGGCCGCATGCGGTGAGCGCAATGCCTCATTCGAAAAAATCGAGCGTAAACAGCACAGTAGATTTTGACTCTAATTGTTGATGGTAAGCTACCTGGGATAGTTCAGAATTTTCACCGAAAGTTTGCCCATGTCGAACGCTCGCTCGCCTCGTAAAGAGAAGGCATGCTCAGATCCGAATATATGCGCCGGACGAGTTCGCAGTGCTGGGCGACCGATGCGGCAAGCAGGAACGGCAAGTTCTATCTCTATTTCTCGATCGGACCAGAAGACATCGGAGTGGTCGAAAGCGGACGGCCAGAAGGGCCATAGACAGACCCGCTCGGCCGGCCCCTGATTGCGAAGGGTCAGGTTCCAACCGCCTCTCGCGACCCTGGTATTCTCCAAGAGGCGGATGGGACCAGCTACATGGTTTTTGGCACGTTCGATTTTTATGTGGTGCGTCTGAACGATGACATGGCGTCAAAGTCCCCCGGCTGGTGGAGATCGCCGACAAGGAAGGCCCGTTCGTGCCAGGTAAAACGGATGACAAGCCCTTCCTGCATCGCTTCGGTAACTTATATTACCTGTCCTGGGGCACATACTATGCCGTTGGCAGCTCGCCTTATGGACCGTTCAAATGCCAGGGCGCGCTACTCCGTCCGGAAAACGTCGACGAGACGTTCCGAAACGACAGTGCCATGCGAGATCCTCACGCGCCTCCGCCTCAGTATCGTCCAAAAAAATGGCTTAATTTCGATCGGCATGGCTCGTTTTTCGAATGGAAGAGCAAATGGTATTTCGCGTGCAATGATCAATCGCAACCGGGCACCTCACCTCTCTTCCGTCGGAGCGTACTATGCGAGGTCGAATATCTGCCCGATGGCCGGATAGCTCCGCTCCACCTTACCCGTGAGGGCCCGTGTCTATCCCGACGCAGCTGAGGGAGGACATTCCGGCTAAGGAGCCCGTCTCCCTAGCGACTGCACAGAGCCGACTGCATGTGTGCCGCCATACTTCCGCCCCGAAAGTCGATGGCGCCTTCGGTGCAAATTCAGCAGCCGCCAAAGTTGATCGGCTGACATCTCGGCCCGATTGCACCACTCAATGAATCCTTCTCGGAATAGCACGCCAGCGCATGAAACCCGATGCCGGTCGTGTCCCGTGCGCTAAGCGAACCGGATCGATCTTGATGATCGCCTGCGTAGTGTCGCTGAGCCACCGTATCTGATGCACGGCAGCGAGCATTAGCAGTGTACAGGACAAGCTGGCAGCATGTCGGCGCGAAAGCGAGCTGGACCGGCCCGATACTCGCGCTCCGCGCTGATGAAGCCGCCAGCAAAGGGCAAGCCGAGGATCCGCAACCAATATCGAGGTTCGAATAGCAGCACAATTGCTCGTAAGCCGCCATTGAACAACGCTTGGAACGGCAGCTTCTAAAAACGAGCGCTCAACCGGATCGTCCGAAAACTCCCATGATCCGGGTTTGGCTTGCATGAGATTGCGACCATTTTTCCGGTTACTCGGCAGTCTATTTTCGTTCCCCCGTTGCAGATCGTCCGGTATGCGGCAGCTGTCACCAGAACCGCCCCGCGTCGGCAGCTGTACGTCCGTTCACGCTGGGATCATTTATTCGGGTGCAATCCCGCAGCCGCATAGTCGCGCAGAGACCGGACCAAATTGTCAACAACTATGCCTGCGGAAATGCATGTGCGTGGTCACACGTCCGTGCGCCTAAACTGCCGCCGCGGCAGCCAAGACGCGCGTCTTTGCATTGGATGGCCATTGTGCACTTGCCGCCTTTGGGCCTCAGATCCCCCTCATCAAACAACGTTTTGGTATCGCTGATGAGCAGTTCGATATTAGTCCTGAGCGCTCGAAGCAGTTAGTTTGTTGTGATGGAGGTCCACATCTCAAGTGGAGCCTCCCAGGCAGAGGATGTTTTCGATATGGTGGAGCGATCAAAATGCATGATATCGTGATCCGTGGCGGGATGATCGTCGATGGCAGCGGCGCTCCAGCTTTTGTAGGCGATGTGGCGATCGACGGAGAAAGGATCAGCCGGGTCGGCCTTGTCCCAGAGCGCGGGCGGGAGGATATCGACGCTACGGGTAAGATCGTGTCCCCTGGCTTCATCGATCTACACACCCATTATGATGCGCAGGTGATGTGGGACCCAATTCTGGCGCCGACATCCTGGAATGGTGTGACCACCATCGTCATGGGCAATTGCGGTGTCGGCTTCGCGCCCGCCCGCCCGGATTCGCGCAATTTCCTCATGGAGGTGATGGAAGCAGTCGAGGAAATCCCGCAACCTGTGCTTCGCGATGGCCTTGCATGGGACTGGGAGAGTTTCCCCGAATATCTCGATGCAATTGAGCGTCGGCAGCACACAATCGACATCGGAACTCAGGTCGGCAATGTTGCCCTGCGCCGGTACGTTCTTGGCGACCGGTCTGGAAGTCCGGAACCTGCTTCAAGCCAAGAAATTGAAACGATGAACAGCCTGCTTGAAGAAGCGCTGCGGGCGGGCGCGCTCGGCTTTTCATTCTCGCGAACCGACGTACATCGCATGACGGACGGCTCCGTTATACCGGGAGCGGATGTCCCCACCGCCGATGCGTTTGGCATGTCCGGGTCCCTGGCTGCCGTGGGCGGACGTGTGATCCAGTTCCTGGGCAACGCCCATGCTCATCTCGACGAGGATATGGAGGACATTGTCGAGCTCGCCCGGCGCAGCAGGAGCGCGATACATTTCCCAATGACCGACATGCGCTGGCGTGAGCGCATCGACATGATCGAGCGCGCCGCCGCAGAAGGGCTGGACCTCTATGGCCAGGTACCGCCGCGCGGGCAGGGGGCCGTGGCACATTGGGACAGCGCGAGTCGCCCATTCGAGAACTGCCCGAGCTTCCAGGCCATCGCGCACCTTCCGTTGGCCGAACGGCTGACCAAGCTCCGCGACCCTGAGGTCCGCTCGCGGATCATCGCCGAATTCGATCCCGCCACCGATTCGCTGGCTCGACGCACGCCCCTCAGCCGAATTTTCCCAGCGGGCGATTATCCGAACTATGAGCCCGATCCCGAAATCGACAGCATCGCCGCCATTGCCAGTGCGACAGGATCAAGTCCGGCCGCGTTGATGTATGACGAAATGATGCGCGATGACGGCACCGGCATGCTGATCGCAACCATCTTCAACTATGCAGCGGGAGATTTCAGCGATATTCGTGAAATTCTGCTGCAGCGGGGGACAATCCCCAGCATGTCCGACGCGGGCGCGCATTCCACTCGGGTTGTCGATGCTGCTCAGCCCACCTTCATGCTCCAGCACTGGGTTCGCGACCGGACGCGCGGCGAGAAGCTGCCGCTTGAAACTGTGATCAAGGGCTACACTCGCGATGCGGCAGTCTCCTATGGCATGCTGGACCGCGGCCTCGTAGCGGAAGGCTATCTGGCGGACCTCAACATCATAGACTTGACGAGCGTACGCCTGCCAAAACCGTATCGGGCGTATGACCTGCCTGCAGGCGGGCTGCGTCTGCTCCAGAAACCAGAAGGGTATATCGCCACGATCAAGCGCGGCGTCGTCACCTTCCGCAATGGCGAGCATTGTGGTCGGTTCCCAGGTCAGTTGGTGCGTGGCGCCCAACCGGCACTGATTGCCACCGCAGCCGCCTGAAGCGATAAGGAACACCATTATGCCTTCACTTGAGATCCACGCTGAAATGGGGCGGCGCATGTATGAGCCGCAGATGACGCCGCGCTGGCCAATCCTCGAGCAGCCGAGCGCTTACACCGTCGAGGGTACGGCTCGCGAACCGTGGACGGTGTCTTTCTACGGTCCGCTCAATGGTGAATCAAGCATGACCACCAATGGTGTGCGCACGAAGCATACGGCCGAATATGAGATGTATTGGAAGTATATCCCGGACTTCCGCATCACCGAGTATAAGGTCTGGCCCACCCCGGAAGGCTGGATTGCCCGCATCATCTACGAGGGTACAACCAAGGACGGCATCCCGGTGCTGGCACATCAGGTCGACATCGTTACGGTCGACGAGACAGCCAAGGTCGTGCGGCTGGAATGGCATTGCGACGCTGGGGAATGGATCCGCGAAGTCTGGACACGGTCAAGCGGCCTCACCGAAGCCCAGGTTCGCGAAGTTCTGGCGCAGCCCAAGGGGTTCGACCGCCTTTGCGAGATTGCTTTGGGGAATGAGGTCCTGGCTTAGCGAACCCTCATAACGCCGACGCAACGACTGTCAGGCCCGTTGTGACGGCCGCCCCCTCTCAACCGCAATGCTGATCGGCGGCATCCGCCGCGGCTAGTCGTCGACGAGACTGGAGTGCCCGTGCGCTCCTCCAGCGCGTGGGCGCCGCGCGCCGGGGTCAGGCGGTCCGACCCGGCGAGTGATCATCGTCCGGTGAAAGCAGGTGTCCTCTTTTCAAGCAGGGCGGTAACGCCTTCGATATGGTCCGCGGTATGATGCGCCAGCGCCTGCGCTGCGGCGCTCATTTCCATGAGTGTGTCGTAGCTAGCGGTCTGTCCCTGTTTCAGCAATGTTTTCGTGAGTCGCAAGGCTTGAGGCGGGTTGGCTGCGACCTTCTCAGCCAGTTTCAGTGCTTCATCCAACAGTTCGGCATCAGGGACGACGCGGCTGACCAGCCCCCAGTCGGCGGCGGTTGTCGCATCAATTACGTCGCCAGAGAACAGTAATTCCGCCGCGCGGCTCATGCCGATCGTCCGAGGCAGCAACCATGCGCCGCCGTCTCCAGGAAGCAGGCCGAGCTTCAGAAAGGTCGCGCCGAAACGTGCGCTTTCCGCTGCGATGCGGATGTCGGTCATGCAGGCTATGTCGCACCCAAGTCCGATCGCAGCACCGTTCACGGCCGCGATAGACGGCACTTCCAGCCCATAGATCGCACGCACCACCCTGTGGATATTGTTGCGATAGGATTCTCTCAGTTCGACGCCGGTGCCCGAAAATATTCCTTGCTGTGCCTGCATCGCCTTTAGATCGCCTCCGGCCGAGAAGGCGCGACCTGCCCCAGTGAGTATGACGCAACGTATATCCCGATCCGCGTTGATCGCCGCGCAGGCGGCGGCGATCTCGTCTGCGTCGCCGATTGCGCCAAGCGCGTTCCGCGATTCCGGCCGGTTGAGGGTCAGGACGGCCACATGGCCGTGCCTTTCGATGGTGACGAAGGTCATGCTATTCTCCTGGACAGGAGGCCCAGCCTCCTGGCTTCATCCGACGAAACTGTGGACGGTCTTGATGGTGGTGCAGAAATCCGACGTGTAGCGCGCCCTGGTCGCGCGGTCCGTAAGGCGCTGCCTTCCTTCCCCCGAACGGGACATGATAATCGACGCCGGCGGAGGGTACATTGACCATAATCAGGCGCGGACCGACTTGGTCCAGTATGTCGGCCCGTAGCTGCGGGGTCGGATCACGCCAGCCAGACAAAGCGAAGCGCGCTGCGTTCACCGCTGCGTCCACATCCTCTGTCGTCGCGCGCGCATGAAAGGCAATCAGATCTCCTGTATCGGATGGGCTGCGGTTCTCTACCGGCTCACTCGCGGCGATCCACTCACCTCCGATCAGATTGCAATCCATCTTGCACAAAAGGGCCATAGCGTGTGTTTCCGTGGCACAGACTGTCAGTGGCCGTTGATGGAGTTTACTGGCCTGGTTTTTCTCCGCTAATCGAGTGCGCCGATTTCCTCGGACGAAAGCCCGACCTCGGACAGCACTGCACGGGTATCAGCGCCCAAGGCGGGCGGCAGACGCGTCGGTGGGCGCTCTCCGTCGAACAGCACGGGCACGCCTGTCATCCGCACATGCTTGCCATTGGCCTGTGCGAAGGTGGGGAAAAACCCGACAGCCGTCAGGTGCGGGTCCTCCAGCAGGTCTTCGATACTCTTCACCGGTGCATTCGGCACCTCGATGGCGTCAAGCAAGGCCATCCATTCCCCGGTCGTGCGGTTCTGGAGAATGTCTCTGAGTAGCGCATAGAGCGCGTCGATATTATGCGTGCGGGCGGCGATACCCTGGAAACGAGTGTCGTCCGCCAGGTCTTGGCGGCCAACAGCAAGGAACAACGAACGCCAGTGCTGGTCGGTGTAGGGCATGACGCAGATATGCCCGTCGCGGGTGGCATAGGGACGGCGCGCGTCCGACATGATCCGCGGGTAGGCCGCCGGCCCCTTTGCCGGCTCGAAATGGCGGCCATAGAGATGTTCGACAGCCGTATAGGAAACCAGCGCCTCGAACATCGGGATCTCGACATAAGCTCCCTGTCCCACCTGCTCTCGTTTCACCAGCGCGCTCAGGATCGCGATCGCACCAACCATTCCCGCAGTCTTGTCAGCCGCGCAAATTGGAAGATAGGCCGGCACACCGGTGCGCTGGCCGGTCAGATCCGCAAGGCCGCACAGGCCCTGTATGATGTCATCATAGGCCGGGCGCCCTCCATAGGGACCGGCTTCCCCGAACCCATGCATACAGGCATAGACAAGACGGGGATTGACCTTCAGCAGAACGTCAGGGCCAAGCCCCAACGCGGACATCTTGCGCGGCCGATTATTGTGCAACAGCACGTCAGCGGTTTCCACCAGCTTGATAAGCGCAGAACGACCAGCTTCTGTCTTCAGATCGAGCACCGCGCTCCGCTTGTTGCGGTTTACACCCAGGAAAAGCGAAGCCATACCCTGCTCTTCAAAGGGCCCGATCTTCCGGGTGGTATCGCCACCTGGCGGCTCAATCTTGATGACGTCAGCCCCCATGTCCGCCAGCCACTGCGCGGCATAGGGCGCCATTAGGACTGATCCCAGGTCGAGTACCTTTATGCCGGCAAGGGGCAACATTCATCCGTCCTCCTGATGCCTTCTTGTCGTAGCTTTCCGATACATCTTACACTAATATCGAAAGCGCCTTTGCCGATACAGGAACAGTATCTTGAAGCTCAGCCAGCTCCGCCAGTTCGTCACGTTATGCGAAGTCCGCAGCTTCCATCGCGCCGCAGATCGGCTTAACATTTCCCAACCACCGCTCTCGCTCTCGATCAGGAAACTGGAGCAGGAACTCGGCACCCCGTTGTTTGAGCGGCACCCGCGTGGGATTGTGCCGACCGCCGCCGCGCTGGAGGCACTGACTCATGCGCGTGATGCCTTGGCCGCGCTCGATCGTTTTGCCGAGGTGGCGCGCGCCGTGGCGGCCGGGGCGCGGGGCAAGCTTCGGGTCGGTTTCGTCGGCTCTGTGACCTACCGCCTCATCCCTGCCATCCTTCCCCGCTTTCGCGGCCAGCATCCGCGCATCGAACTCAGCCTGCGGGAGTCGACCAGCGGAGAGATCGTGCGCGCACTCGAACAGGGCGCGCTCGATATCGGGCTTGTGCGCACACCCCTGCTGGAGGAGGCCGATGTCGATCTGGAACCGCTCTGCACGGAGCGGTTCATCGTGTTAGTTCCACTGGACCATCAACTGTCCCGTCAGCGCCATGTCGAATTGGCTGAACTGAAGGATGAGCCGCAGATCGTCTTTGACCGCGAGCGTGTGCCAACCCTGTTCATGCAGACGATGACGGCTTGCCAGGCCGCCGGCTTCCTGCCGCGCATGGTCGAGGAAGTCGCTAACATTCATACTATGATCGCGTTGGTGGAAAGCGGCCTTGGTCTGGCGCTAGCGCCCGAGGTAGTTCGCCACGCGGCGGCTGGGAGGGTGCACTGGCTGGAATTGACGGCAGACGACCGCCCCGTGTCGCTCAACCTTGCCTTGGCCACCCGCCGCAATGAACAGCGAAAGGCGATTACCATCTTTGCAGACTATGCTCGCGACGCCGCGTCCGCAATTTAACGGGTGTATCGCTTTTTGAATATTCGGCATTGGTTGTAGAATGTCGGTCACTAAAATGGCGCTTATGCAGCAGCTGCTTGCGTAAGAATACGCCGAGGACCGCGGCGAAGTTGGATCAGGCGGCGAGAGTGACCTGAGCGGTCCGCCAATTCCACGGGAGCAACTCGTCGAGACGGCTGACAGGATGATCGGCGATGCGTGCCAGGACGTCGGCGAGCCATGCCTGCGGGTCGACATCGTTAAGGCGACAGGTCTGGATCAGCGAAAAAGCGACCGTCGCTCGCTGGCCGCCTCGTTCGGAGCCGCAGAATATGCTCGGCGAACGTCCCACGCTTCAGGCCGCGCACGATCTGGCTGCCACTTAAATATACATCGGTGATCATCTTCGTTCCTCCGCGCACATGATGTGCGTGAGGAGGAAACTATGCCGCCCGGATAGTCGCTAAGGCGGCGGTGCCGACGTGAAAGGGGGAGCCCATCGGCATAGTAAGCTGCTCGGCATAATCACTCTTATGCCGCGCGCGGCATAAGGGGGTGTAGAAGGTCTTTACCAACAGAACGCCGTGATATAGGCTTTCAACCCCCTGATGCAGCTCAAAAGCCGTTTCTTTAAGGTGGCCTTTCTCTATGCCAAACTTGACAAAATCATAGCGCCGCATTGCGGCTGGAAACCACTCGTGAAAATGATCATTCCCCATAGCCAGCGCTTGCGCTGGCGTTTTCGGCCTCGGCTTGTGCAATTCGCTGGCGTCGGCTTGGTAGAGCGCGATCCCCTCACCGGCAACGTCCATGAAGAAATAACGCCCATGGGCGAGCCCATCGTTCACCTCCTGCAAGGTGTGGACGATGAAGTTCACCGGGGTCTTGAGCGTCTGGGTGATGGCCAGTTCGCGCATCAACCGCTCGTCGGTCTTCTCTCCACGCCTCAAGCTCGTCGCATCGAAGTCGTGCCGTAATCCGATCGCTGCATCCATAGCCATGCCGTCCAAGAGGCCGGCATAGATTCATACTTTACCGGTTTGGGAAATGAAGCGCCCTGGCTTTTCAGGAGGCTCCAACTTGTGAGAAGGAGCATCCGTGATGAGCAAGACGACGAACAAATTTTCTCCTGAAGTCCGCAAGCGCGCGGTCCGTATGATCGCGGAGCAGCGAGCTGAATATGGCTCGGAATGGGAAGTGATGAAGTCGATCGCGGCGAAGATCGGCTGCTCGCTGGAGACGCTGCGCCGCTGGTGCCGGGAGGAGGCGAGCCGACGAGCGGGACCAGCGGCGCCGGCTGCCGATGACCGCGAGCGGCTGAGGTTACTTGAGCGCGAAGTGAAGGAACTGCGCCGGGCCAACTAGATTTTGCGCAAGGCATCGGCATATTTTGCGATGGCGGAGCTCGACCGCCCCGGGAAATGATGATGGCGTTCATCGACGCCCATCGTGAGGATTTGGGGATCGAGCCGACCTGCCGCGAGCTGGCGATCGCCCCTTCCTCTTATCGTGAACATGCCGCACGCCGTGCCGATCCCGGAAGGCGTCCGGCCCGTGCCCGGCGCGATGAGGAGTTTAGGGAGCAGATCAGGCGGGTCCATAGGCCAGCTTCGGCCTCTATGGCGCACGCAAGGTCTGGCACCAGATGCGGCGTGACGGCATCATGGTGGCGAAATGCACGGTGGAACGATTGATGCGCGCCATGGGGCTGACGGGCGTCCGGCGTGGGAAGAAGACGATCACCACCATCAGCAACCCGAAGGCGCCGTGTCCGCTGGACAAGGTCAATCGGGAGTTTTCGTCAGTCGGCCCAACGCTCTGTGGGTCGTCGAGTTCACCTATGTGCACACCTGGGCCGGCTTCGTTTACGTCGCCTTCGTGATTGACGCTTTTGCCCGGCGGATTGTCGGGTGGAAGGTCAGCAAGCCACTGCGGCCTTCGTTCTGGATGCCCTGGAGCAGGCGATCCATGCCCGCAGGCCTGGCCCCGATGACGGGCTGATCCACCATAGCGACAGGGGAGTTCAAGGCGGATTCAACCGGTCGTCGCAACACCGGCTTCATACCGCGTTACCAAGAACTGGTCGAGGACTTCTGCGGGGGTCTTCCAGCCAAGCGTCTTTCGTGGGCGCGTGTTCAGTGCGTGAGCCACGGCATGAAGTTCGCTTATCGAATGTCGGCTGAGATCGGTGCCTTTGGGGAAGTACTGCCGAAGCAGGCCATTGGTATTCTCATTCGATCCGCGTTGCCACGGGCTTTGCGGGTTGCAGAAGTATATCTCCAGACCGCTATCCACTTTCAGCTTTGCATGCTGAGCCATCTCAGCGCCTTGGTCCCAAGTCAGCGATTGCCGGAGCTTCTCCGGTAGTTCGCACATAGACTGGACGATGGCTTTCCGGACAGCTTCGGCCCCATGGCCCGCCAGCGGGGGGCCGTTCTTGATGCCTTGTCCGCGTTGATATCCTTCTTCGCGAGGCAAATGCAGCAGCATGGTGAATCTGGAACTTCGTTCAACCAAGGTGCCGATCGCCGAACTGTGCAGCCCAAGGATGAGATCTCCTTCCCAATGCCCAGGAACAGCTCGGTCCTCGATTTCTGCGGGACGTTCGCTGATCATGATTGCCTCACCTATGAAGGATTTTCCGCGTCCTCTCGTGCGTTCACGCGGCGTTCGTAGCGCCCGGCCGGAGCGCAAACATGCCGTCAATTCCTGGCGCAAGGCGCCTCGCCCCTGGATGTAGAGGGATTGATAGATGGCCTCATGACTGATGCGCATGGTGGGATCCTCAGGGTAATCAATCCGTAGCCGATGAGCGATCTGCTCAGGACTCCAGGCCACTGACCAACGTCGATTTTGCCGAAGAACTGCGCGGCGCTTCTTCCATATTATCTCCGGCCCCGCGAAGCCGGCACCCTTAATGTCCGTGATCTGCCCGGAAAGCCGCTCCTCCACGTACATGCGCAATGCCGGATTACCGGCGAGCTTCCCAAGGCGTGGGCGTCGGCCAGCCCGGTGAGCATGCCACTGCGCGGCGATGGGGCGATATTCCAGATTGCCACTACGAGTGGCGGCATTGCGTCGCACTTCTCGTGAGATGGTGCTGGCCGAACGCCCAAGCTTGCGAGCAATTGCGCGTATCCCGGACCCTCGCGCAAGCTCGAGCGCAATATCCTCTCGCTCCTGAAAGCTCAGGAACCGACCACTAAGCGCTGGCGCCGACGGTGCCAAATGTGTTGGCGGCATACCTCCCGAACTCCGAAACCAGCGTGGGCCCAATGGTGTCGAAATGCCGGCATCTGCTGCGGCATCCTCACTGGTACGCCCTCGAGCGATCGACAGCCAGAACAGGCAATGGTGCTCCCGCTGCCAGGCAGGTGGGCGGCCAGGCGAGCGTAGCTTCTCTCGGGTACAGCGTTCTGATGCTCGACGACCGGCCATGTTCACAACCTCCAATTGCTTGGTGTTGCGACGACCGGTTGAATCCGCCCAATACCTTGCCATGAACTACACCCAGCGCCTGGCCGAGGCTAAGCTCGTACCATCGGTCGGCAGCGTCGGCGACAGTTACGACAATGCCTTGGCGGAGACGATCAACGGCCTTTACAAGGCCGAAGTCATCTGGCGGCAGCGGTCATCGCCAAGCGTCTCGGCCGTGGAAATGGCAACGCTGCGCTGGGTCGATTGGTTGTTTAATCGCACTTCGGGAGTCAAGTCTGTTCGACAACACTGGGTGACCAGCGGCATCGTGGCATTACTCTGGCAGAGGCTGTGGAATGTCCGCAGCGACCAAATATCGCACAAGGGAGGCTACGTGCCGGGAGCGGGGTTGTTTCCGCGGTCTGCAAAAGCCGCCGCATGATGGTCTTCGCAGGAATGGCCTTCCTATGTACAACACGCAATATCCGAGGAACTGCATCCAATCTTAACGGAATGGCCAGACCCACGTCCGCGGCAGGGACGCCCCGCGCGTCGGTCCTGTACGCGCTGGAGTAATAGACTTGGAGGTCGGGTTACGTAGGAACGCCTGCCAACTTGTTGAATGGCTCTCCCGTCTTCAGCATGCTGTGCATGATCACGGCCAGTTTGCGCGCCACCGCGACAGCGGCCCGCTTGATGCCAAGGCGCTCTCGGAG
Organism: Sphingobium tyrosinilyticum; assembly: GCF_042654265.1. Classification (NCBI taxonomy): domain Bacteria; kingdom Pseudomonadati; phylum Pseudomonadota; class Alphaproteobacteria; order Sphingomonadales; family Sphingobiaceae; genus Sphingobium; species Sphingobium tyrosinilyticum. The sequence continues at coordinate 12,226 of NZ_JBHSFZ010000032.1, forward strand.
CTTCACCCCCCAGTCCTTGAGGCTGCTGTCATACCGGGAACTGGTCCGTGTGAGCATAACCATCGCTGCCTCATAAAGAAGGCTGCGCAGGTGACTATCTCCCCGTCGGGAGATATGCCCATCGTAATCTATTTCTCCGGACTGATAGCGCCGCGTAGTCAACCCAAGCCAGGCACCGACGGAACGCGAACGCTTGAAGTTGTCCGGATCCTCAATCGCAGCCGAGAACGACAGCGACGTGATGGCGCCAATGCCAGGGATCGTCATTAATAATTGCGTCGCTTTGCTATTCCGCGCCGCGGCCAGCAATTGGCGGTCAAGATTGATCGTGTGCTTGCGAAGGTCGCGCCAGGCTTCGAGTAGAGGCAGTATGATCCTTGCCAGCCCGTCATTGCCGGCGAGCATCTCTCGGACGTGCCCCTCAAACACCCGCCCTTTGCCCTTGGGCACGATAAGGCCGAATGTCTTCATGACTCCGCGGATTTGGTTGCTGAGCTGGATCGACATACCGGCAACCTGCTTGCGAACGCCGATCAGAGTGCGGGCCAACATGGCATCGAAGCTCTTCACGCGAACGGCCTTGTAAAAGCCCGCTTCGGCCAATTGCGCCAAGCCGTCGGCATCATTGGCGTCGGTCTTGTTCAGCGTCTCGTTCAATATCTTCTGCGCGTGGCGCGCTTCGATGCAGATCGCTGGTACTCCCTCGGCCGAGAGCGCATGGTAGAACCACGTCGAGAGCGGGCCAGTCTCGAAAACCACGCGCTTCACCTGCGGCGCCTGCGTCCGGATAATGTCTGCCAACAACGCCGGATCTGACGCGCATTTGCCTCGCCAAATTCGTGAACCGCCCTGCCGGATCGAGATCGCGGTGTCTTTCAGTGAGACGTCCAATCCGATATACTGCTCCATGGTTGCTCTCCATCCGATGCTTGGGCCCGGTGCTGATCGTGAGCCCGTTTTCCATCTTATCGGGGAGCAACCACCTTGCCATCACTGCAAAAGACGGAGAAGAGTCGCGCCGCGATTACCCCATGTACAACAATCATCGCCTCTTCGGCCCTATCGGGAACATCCCCCCGCTGAAGCCGAAGACAACTACTATGCAGCCCTCGAGAACCTCGATATGGCTGCATAGCCCAATGAAAACTGCCTCCTGAAAAGCCGGGGCGCTTCAAAACCTCGAAGTGAGTCAGCATCACAGGAGTTTGGTTTTAGCTGTGCACACGACAAGCTGGCAGCTGTCGGTGCGAAAGCGAGCCGGACCGGCCCGATATTCGCGCTCCGCGCTGATGAAGCCGCCAGCAAGGGGCAAGCTGAAGCTCCGCAAGCAAAATCGAGGGCAAACAGGTTCATGGTTCAGAGATGCTCGGCGGTGGCAAAATTCTGCGGATCTTCCTTCACAGTCCTTTAAGCGCCTGCTTGGCATCAAAAACCGCTTCGGGCCCCGGCCCACTCACTCGATAGACATGCTTGCTAAATTGCGCGATGATGGCGGGGGCGGTAAGTCCGTCCATACCCTCTCTGAGCAGTTGCTTATATCCTCGGGATCATCCGCCTTGGCAAACATGCGGGCCCGATGCTCCCTGATCGCCGCCTCCAGCTTCAGGCGGTCCTTCGCGCCGACGTCCTGTCGCCCCTGAGCAAGCGTAAACCCAAAGGCCCGCTGACTACTTCGATCCGTAAAAACCACCTATCTTCACCAGCAGACAGTTCGACATCTCAAGCTCGATTGTGCAGCCCTTGGAGAAGGCTGAAAAATGCCTGGGACACTTCTGCTTGCACGCGGTGAGGTTCGGGCGAATTCGCGATGGACAGCGCGGCCTCGTTCAACGCGCCTTGGAGCAAATTTGCGAGGGGCCAGGAGGGCTGCTGCGCGATCAGGCCGTCCTCCATCAGCAGCGATACGGTGGTTTCTATGTCGGTTGTCACATGTCTTGCAAAGAGTTCGCGCCAATGGCTCCAGCCAAACACTACTGGCCCGTCGATTAGAACGATCCGCTGGAACTCTGGACTGGAGGCGACCAGGCGGAGATAATTGTCGAACGCACCTGTGATCAGCTCCCAGCGAGTCGGCCGTGCGCGGCGAGCTTCCGCCTCTGCCGATCGCCGCAGATCGTTGAGAACTTCAAGAAACACAGCCTCGAACAGCGTCTTTTTGTCGCGGAAATGATGGTAAAGCGCGCCGCTTGTCACATGAGCGCTGGTGACAAGCGCGACTGTACCTGTCTTGTAAAAGCCGAATTGGGCGAACATCTGTCGCGCCTTCGACAACAGCGCAGCCCGCGTTTCTTCGGCGCGCGCTTGCTGCGCTTCCTGCGTCCCGCCGCGCCTCACCGAATCAGTGCTGCTGTCGCCGACCTCACTTCCTACTATTGGCATCGTCGCTCCTCCCGCGAGCCTGTTGCCCTCACTTCCATCCGCATTGCTATACTCATCAAACCGACATATAAACTATATATCGCGTAAGGCGAAGCTGGGGAGGTTCGCAGCATGGCAATGACCGATTTCGAAGATGAAGGGCTCCGTGCCTCGCTCGAGGCAGCTATCGGTGCGGAAAATGTCCGTTGTGGCCGAGACATCGGCGAGCGCTACCGGCTGGATCTAACCCGACGCTATGCAGGCACCCCTGCTTTTTTAGTGAAGCCGGGGACGACGGAGTAGGTTTCGCAGGTGGTGAAGGCCGCTGCCGCCGCTGGTCTGCCCTTAACTGTGATCGGCGGCCAGAGCGGCACGGTAGGGGGCGCAGTGCCCAGCGACGGCGGGATTGCGCTGTCTCTCGAACGCATGAGCCGCATCCTCGAGGTCGATCGGCTTTCCATGACGATGACGGTGGAGGCTGGCTGCATCCTGCAAGCGGCGCAGGAAACCGCGGAGGCGCAAAAGACGTTGCTGCCCATTGATTTTGGTGCCCGGGGAACGGCCATGATAGGCGGCGTCATTGGCAGCAATGCCGGCGGCAACCGCGTGCTGCGTTGGGGCATGATGCGCGACATGGTTTTGGGATTGGAGGTAGTTCTGGCTGACGGTACCATACTGTCGTCCATGACCAAGATGCTCAAGGACAATGCAGGCTATGCCTGGAAACATTTGGTGATCGGCAGCGAAGGCACGCTCGGCGTCGTAACCCGTGCAGTACTACGTCTGCGGCCGCTCCCAACATCGCGCCAGACCGCGATGATCGCCGTACCGAGCTTCGGGGCTGCGATCACCGCGATGCGACAGTTCGAAGTGACGCTCTCGGGGCGCCTGTCGTCCTTCGAGATCATGTGGAACGATTTCTATGATCGGATGAGCGGTGGCCTGGTTCACCGACAGCCCCGACCCCTTCCGACCGGCCTTGGCTATTATGCGGTGGTCGAGGCGATGGGCGGAGATGAGGAGTGTGACGCAGCGCAGTTTGAGCGCGTGCTCGGAACGTTAATCGAAAACAACACTGTGACGGACGCCGTAATCGCGCAGTCCGAGCAGCAGCGTCAGCAGATCTGGGCGGTGCGCGAAGACATGAACCCCGGTTTGGCTGACATGCGCCCGCTGATCGCTTATGACTTGGCTATGGCGATCGTGGATATGCCGGTCTTTGTCGATCGGGCTCGTGCGGCGATGGCAGCGGCCTGTCCGGGCGCCACCATGCTATTCTACGGCCATGCGGGCGATGGCAACCTGCATGTGATCGTGAGCCGGGGTGAACTCAGTGACGAGACGAGGCTCATCTTCGACACCGCCATCTATGAAGCAGTGCGGACGGTCGGTGGGTCGATCGCGGCGGAACATGGAGTGGGCATTTCGCGCCGCGCCTTTCTTGGTCATACCCGGTCCGCCGGTGAAGTGGCCCTCATGCGGGCGCTGAAGGCGGCGATGGATCCAGCCGCCACGCTCAACCCAGGGAAGATTTTCGCGCTTTGAGGCGCGAAGAGGAGAGACGGTGAGCGAAATCAAAGGCAAGCCCACATTTCAGATATTCCGGGCGAAGGACGCGCCAGGTCTGATGGAAACGGGCCATATGAAAGTTGAACCCTATACTGATCTTCAGCGCGAATGGATGGTCAAGGCCAGGGACGCGGGACTGTTGGAAGGCGATTATCTCAAGGTCCTGTTTGACATACCTGGCTTCAACTTGACGTACGCTTGGCTGAAAAAGGAATACCCGCTGGCCCTCCATAGCCATGATTGCGACTGCTTATATTATATCATCGCTGGCGACGTGAGAATGGGGACCGCGACCCTTGGAGCGGGAGACGGTTTCTTCGTCCCGGCCGGCGTGCCCTATCAATACACGCCAGGCAAGCGGGGCGTCGAAGTGCTCGAGTTTCGCACTGTTTCCCATTTCAACATGGTGAATTTGTCAAAGGGCGAAGGCTACTGGCGCAACGCTGTGGAGTCGCTGATGGCCAACCGGGAGGATTGGGCGGCAGCCGTGCCACCCTCGCAAATGGTACTTACTGAGCGATGATTCCGGCAGTGACCATCCCTGCCGGGGGAGAGGAAAAGACCGCTATGTCGATGATCCCTGACAATGCTCGGCGTCAGTTGCGCGAAGAAGGCTGGTGCGTGCTGCCCAAGCTAATGAACCCTCCAGAGTTGAGACGCGTAAATGATGCGCTTGACCGCGTCGTCGGGGAGATGCGCCGACGTGGAGCATCTACCCATAGCGCGCTACTCGATCCCAACGACTCGAACATCCGCGTCTACAATCTGCCGGACTGGGATCCAGTCTTCGTCGAACTGCTGCGTCATCCGGCCTGCCTGGAGATCGTTCGCGAAGTGCTGGGGGAGGGGGTCATCGTCTCCAACTTCAGCGGCAATATTGCGCTGCCGGGGTCACGGCCGATGCGCATCCATTCGGACCAGGCGCTGTCCGTGCCCGATCCGTGGCTGGAACCCTGGGCCCTCAACCTGATCTGGTGCCTGGACGATGTGTATGATGCCAATGGAGCAACCCGCTTTGTTCCGAGAAGCCACAAATATACCCGGTTTTCGGAGGTTCCTAAGGATCTTGCGGAGCAGACCGTGGCGTTTGAAGCGCCGGCGGGATCGCTCATAGCGATGGACGGGAGAGTGTGGCACACATCGGGATCGAACCGGACAGAGAGTGCGCGCCGAGCCATGCTGTTTGGCTATTACGTCCGCGACTTCGTGCGGCAGCAGGTCAATTGGGATGTCTGCTTGTCCCCCGAAACACAGGCTTCACTCGATCAGGGTGCGCGCGAGCTGCTCGGCATGGGTCCGAAAGCCAATGTACGTATCGGATCCGCGCTGTCGCGCCTTAGCCCTGATGCTGAACTACCGGACATCCTGTCTCAGGGCGCGCGTGAAAATGCGTAAGTAGGTTGAGTTAAACGCGGCGCTGCGCCGTGGACAGTTCGGAGATCAAATATGCTGAATGCTAAAGCAAGCGAAAGGGACTCAGCCCGTCTGCAGCAGGCACGCGCTCTGTTCGGACGCGATGTCCTCATATCGGAGCCGTTTCCGGGCCGCCCGCCACTCTGGATTGAGCCGGTGGCGCCGGCGCTCGAGCAGGATGTCGGTGCGGCCACCGAATGGGTTGCTAAAAATCGCAATGCCGTCGAGGCTGCGCTGGTGACTTTCGGCGCCGTGCTCTGGCGCGGCTTTGCGGTGCATGGGCCCGAAGACTTCGAGCGATTCCTGAGCGACTTCACTCCTTTTTCTCAGGGGTATGTTGGCGGCACCAGTCACCGCAAGGCGGTGACGGGCAAGGTGATGGAAGCGACTCGCGCCGATGATCACATCAACATCATCATGCATCAGGAAATGGCGTATTTGCCCACCACGCCTCGGTTGCTTGCCTTCTACTGCAACAAACCGGCGGAACGCGGCGGCGAAACGCCGATCGCCGACATGCGCGGCCTGATGGAAGCCCTGCCGCAGGGGCTTCAGGACAAGCTCAAGGCACATGGCGTTCGCTACATCCGCAACTTCCGCAATGACGAGACGCTAAACGACTGGCGCGCCGATCCTTACTTTAACCATTATAGCTGGCAATATTGGTTCGAGACCACTGACCGGGCGGAGGTCGAAGTGGCCATGATTGAGCGTGGATCGAACGTGCAGTGGAATGATGATGGTAGCTTGACCATTTGGACCGTGCTGCCCGCAACCTCGGTACACCCCAAGACGGGCGAGAAGCTATTCTTCAATCAGATTTACGCTATGCGTCAGCACCGGGTCACGATCGGCGAGCATAATATTACGCGCATCGACGCGGCCTATCCCAATTATCTCGACAAGCCCAACGCAGCCGCGTTCGGCAATGGCGAGCCGTTATCCGAGGAAGACTTCATGGCAGTGCACGCAGAGATGGAAAGGCGGGAGGTCTCGTTCCGTTGGGAGCAAGGCGATGTCATGCTACTCGACAACAAGCTGACCGCGCATGGACGCCATCCCTACAAGGGTGAACGCGATACGCAGGTTATGCTGTTCGAATGACATGCATGCGCAATCGCGCCGCCCCATGCAGAAGTGCCGCAACCGCAAAGTTTGGTTGGAAGAAAGAGGATGGGATCTAGTGGATTGAGCGGAACAAAAGAGTCCGATTGAGGATTCCCATCGGCTTGCTGGCGTGCGAGTCTGGGGGAATGCGCGATGGCATCACTTTCACCCTGTCCGCCGCCGACCGTCAGCGATTGTGCGACATTTCAGCGGCCCCGCAGAGCCCACAGAAGCACGTTTGGCGGGCCCGCATTGTGCTGCTGAGCGGCGATGGTCTGGGCGCCTCGGCGATCATGGCCGCGACGGGCAAGTCCAAGACCTGCGTCTGGCGATGGCAGGAACGCTTCATGCACGAAGGCGTCGAGGGCCTGCTTTGCGATAAATCCCGTCCGCCCGGCAAGGCGCCGATCCCGCCCACGCGTGTCGCCGAGATCGTCCGCCTGACGCATGAGCCGCCCCCGCACGAGGCGACCCACTGGACGGTGCGCGCCATGGCGAAGGTGGCTGGCGTTGCCGCCTCGACGGTGCAGGCGATCTGGAAGGCGCACGGTCTCAGTCCGCACCGCTGGCGCAGCTTCAAGCTGTCGAACGACCCGGCGTTTGCGGAGAAGCTCACCGAGATCGTCGGCCTCTATGTCGATCCGCCGGCTCATGCGGTGGTGCTGTCCATCGATGAGAAGTCGCAAATCCAGGCGCTCGACCGCACCCAGCCCGGCCTGCCGATGAAGAAGGGCCGCGCAGGCACCATGACCCATGATTACAAGCGGCACGGCACAACCACGCTGTTCGCCGCTCTCAATGTGCTGGACGGAACGGTCATCGGGCAGAACATGCAGCGCCATCGTCATCAGGAGTTCATCCGTTTCCTCAACCGTATCGAGCGCGAAGTGCCGGCGGACAAAGCGATCCACGTGATCCTCGACAACTATGCGACACACAAAAAGGACAAGGTCCAGCAATGGCTCGCCCGCCATCCGCGCTGGACCTTCCATTTCACGCCAACCTCCAGCTCATGGCTCAATGCCGTCGAGGGCTTCTTCGCCAAGCTGACCCGACGCCGGCTCAAACACGGGGTCTTCCATTCCCTCGTCGATCGCCAGGCCGCCATCAATCGCTTCATCCGCGAATACAACGCCGCCGACCCCAAGCCTTTCACCTGGAAAGCCAATCCCGATGACATCATTGCGGCACGAAACCGCGGGTTCCAAACGTTGGAATCAATCCACTAGCGGCGAGAATTACCACAAGATTGCGGTCATGATGATCCTTCCAATCGACGCTTGACTCTTCAGGAAGAAAGTTGGGGAAGATGCCGGCCGTATTGTCACCGACACAGTAGGCCAGCGTGGCCGTTATGTTCAATGGATCGGCACCTAAAAAAATGAAACCTGCTGTTTAGCAGTAGCCGCCACCCGCTAGGTGCAGCCGAAGTGAGAACTCGTTAGCGGCTTGCGCATGCCCAACCCTGTAGGCATTCAAAGGCGCAAGTTGCGTCCTAAATTCCTGCGATTCGTTCTGTTTCTGGGATCTGTCGCTTCACCGGCAAAGAACCGACCTGAAGACGTTTGTTTTTCAAGCCTCTATGGCGCGTGTATTTGGCCGAATTTTGGCCTTGCTTCCCATATCGAGCCTTAGATGTCGACCTATTAAATAATTTAGGCCAGAACGGAAAAAATCACCCGGTTATTCATTAGGGAACCCCTGTTTGATGGCTCTTTGCTCGACCTTGCCGGAGTTTAAGACTCTCCCCTACATCGATTCAAGGCGAAGCCAAAGCTCTTTCACAGAACGCCCAGACGCAGTCAGCCAGTGCCGGCGGCGGCGTAAGCGAGCGGCCTGTTCCCGAATTGAGAATTTCCTCATGTACCGTCGCAGACACCAGATTATAAACCAACTTGGCCGTCAGTCGCGGATCCGCGGCAACGAATTCGCCCTCTCGAATGCCCTTTGCGATCACATCCCGAAGCATGTCGACAAATGGCGCCACCGCATCTTCCAACTGGTTTGGGTGAAAGGCAGCTAGCTTTAAATGTTCCTGTGCGAACGCTAACGCTCGATTGAGATTCCCGCTCCCATCATCGACATGGGCATTTGTGATTATGCTGGTCACGATATGTCGCAGGGCTTCGGTCGGGCTGGCGTATTCTCCTGCTTGTGAGTTGTAATATGCCGCGCCCTGACGAAGGGTTCTCGCAAATACAGCGATTACAAGCGCGTCTTTGCTGGCATAGCATTCGTAAAAGGCGCGACGAGAAAGACCCGATCGGTCGAGCAACGCCCTGATCGTCAGAGCTTCAAGGTCACGCTCGCCCAGCAATTGATGGGCCGCAGAGAGCAACAGTTCGGAGCGCTTGTTGGGCTCAGTGAGCTGCGGCGGCTCGGGCTCAGGTTCGCTAGTCACGTTTGTTTGCACATCCCGGCATTACAAGCCGCTGCTCGACGCGTCTAGCGAAGCTTTTGACAATGCGCCTGGGCAATGCTAATTACGGATGAGAACGACGTTCTCAATCATCTGTACCAATGCCCGCCGGTGAATGGGCGAGAAGGGGAGGAGTAGAAAATGCACAGACCACTCAGGATTATTTCGTCTGTGGGCGCGCTCGCGGCATCGCTGGCGTCCTACGCTCACGCACAGGATGCCACTTCCGAACCCTCGTTGGTCAATGATGATATCGTCGTAACTGCTCGCCGCCGTGAAGAAAGTCTTCAGGAAGTGCCGCAGACGGTGAATGTTGTGTCAGGCGCTTCTGTGGAAAAGCTCAACATCACGAAGTTCGAAGACATCAAATCGGTCGTCCCCGGCTTGTCGCTGCAATCGACCGGAGATGGCTTCTCATTTCGCGCTTCGCTCCGGGGCGTCGGCTATGACAGCATCGCGAGCGTTCCGCCAAATGTTGAATTCTACGTCAACGAAGCGCTGGTTTCACCATTCTCCCTGTTTCAGTCGATGTATGACGTCGGCCAGATTGAGGTGCTGCGCGGTCCGCAAGGCACGCTGCGCGGCCGCGCGTCGCCGTCGGGCCAGATCACCGTCACCACGCGGCGCCCGAATCTCGACGATGTTGGCGTCATGTTCAACGGCAGCGCCACTGACAGGGACGCTTATAATGGCAGCGCGGCGATCAATATTCCGCTGCTGCCGGGCGTGGCGGCCCTGCGTCTCGCAGGTCTTGTCGACCAGAATCATGTCGACCAGGTCCGCCCGCTAAATGGTGGTCGCAAGCCCTTCTCCAACACCGAGAGTGGTCGCATCAGCCTTCGTGTCGAGCCGGCGGATTGGTTCGACGGCAATGTCATGTACCAGGTGCTACACCGTCGCGCCGAAAGCTATCGCCAAGTCGAATCGCTCAGCCTGTCGCAGCCTGGCGCACCTCTCCACTTTGGCAGCAATTCGCTCATCACCGGACGGGATCGCCGTTCGATCGGTGACGATCCCATCTTCGTGAACGAAGACCAGAAGCTGCTGATCGGTAACGCCAATGTGCGGTTCGCGGGCCAGCAACTAAGCTATGTGGGGTCATGGTTTAAGGTGGATCAGGACACCAGACAGCCACAGGACTCGGCAAATATCTTCCCTGGACAGAGCGTCTATCAGCTGGTGCCGGTTGCCGCGACCCAGAAGACGCATGAGCTTCGGCTGTCGTCGGTCGATCGGATCATGGGGATCTTCGACTACACGGTCGGCGCCGTCTATGTCCAAACGATCGGCAAGAATCCGATCACGAGCCCCTCGATCATCGCCTTCAACGGCGGCGCACCAGCCGGCACTCCCGGCCTCCCAGTCTATCTCACGACGGCCAACACGATCATTCAGGGAGCGGGCAAGCAGACCGAAAAGTCTTATTTCGGCAATCTGACTGCCCATATCGGGGAACGCGCCGAAATCTCCGGCGGTCTGCGCCACATCACCTTCAACGATAAGAACTTCCTGGCAATTCCTTCACTCGGCGTCACGCTGCAGGATATCGACCAGGACTATGATGCCACCGTATACAACTTCACTGCCAAATATCGTTTCAATGACGAATTGATGGTCTATGCCAATACCGGCAGCAGTTGGCGCAAAGGCACGCAGGCGGTCGGGATCTTCCGTCCGCTCACGCCTCTGCTCGAAAGTTTCGTCCGGCCGCACCCAGAAAAGTCGAAATCCTATGAAATTGGTATGAAGGCCAACCTGTTCGACCGGAAGCTGGAACTGAACGTCACCGCGTTCCACCAGAAGTTCGATGGCTTCCTCTACCGCAACAACACACCGGTCAATTTCGTGGACCTCGATTTCTCGCAGTTCCCAACTGTCACTCAGAGGCTCGGCCAGTTCAACTTCCTGGCCAACGTACCTGCTAAGGTGTCGGGCGTCGAACTGCAGGCACTGTTCCGGCCGAGCCGGCACATCTCCCTCGATGCGCAATTTGCTTACGCGAAGGGCAAGATATCCAACGGTCAAGTCGCATGTAACGACGCCAATCTCGATGGCGTGCCCGACGGCGGGACGACTGACGTTACCGCCATTCCGGCGGCTGGCGTTGCCGTCTGTTCGATCAACGATCGCGTCTCCAATGCACCCAACTGGTCACTGACCCTGCAGCCGGAATATTCGATGTCGCTGTCGGACCGAGCTGACGCCTATCTGCGTGGCCTGTTTACCTACTCGCCCAACAATCCGAATGACCCCACGAATGCCTATGACAAGGTCAAGGGCTATGGACTGCTAAACTTGTATCTGGGTGTACGTGATCCTGATGGCGCGTGGGAAATCGGCGCTTTCGCGAAGAATATCACTAACACCTTCCGTGTGCTGAGCCGGGGCGATCGGCCGCTTCAGACCAACGCGCTGGACGCCGGTGCTGGCTTCGCGAGCGTGCCCTTCCAGAGCAACTACGTCCAGATCACCTCGACTCCGCCGCGCGAATTTGGTGTGAGCCTCCGGGTTGCTTTGGGCGCACGTTGACGTAGTGGCAGCGCATCTTGCCTCCGTCCTTCTGGCGAAGGGCGGGGCAAGACTCCAGTTGTATGCAAGATTAAAACCGCGGTCTGCAAGGAGAATGCTTTGTCAGGTGGTGAATCGGGGCGACGTCAATTTCTTGCGATCAGCGGCGCCCTGGCAGGCGCAGCGGTGAGCGGCATTTGCAGCGCAGCGGAGAAGAAAAATCCTGATCTCGCGCCGTTCCACAGCCCGACCGGCGTTGCCTCTGACGCGCAATGGATCGGACGTAATCTGCCTTTCAGCAGGGCAGGAAGAGGGCGTAATGCCTTCCATTAACAGCGGAGCAGTTGGTGGGCCTCCTTCAGAAAGGATATCTATGCGAAGTGGAGATATCGACCGACGGCGATTTATGGCTGCGGGCGCTGCAATGATTGCGTCTCCCTCACTTTCGTCGGTGGTGTCCGCCGCCCCAGTAAGTAAAGATGCCGGTGCGATCGAAAGAGGGTTTCACGCGGCGGCCAAATGGATCGGACGCGATCTACCTCCGACACCCTCCAAATTTGGCGAGCAGGCCGCCGCCCCAATGTTTCGCCGAGCCTTTGACGTCGCACAGCCCGTGCGAAAGGCGGAGTTGACGGTCGCAGGCTTTGGCTATTGCGCGGCAGAAATCAACGGCGCACCTATTTCAGACGCAGTCATTGACCCGCCCCCTTCGCAATTTGAGAAGTCTGTCTTTTCCCGCACCACGGACGTAACCGCCATGCTGCGACCCGGCAAAAACGTTGTCGCGGCGATGTTGGGCCGATCCTATATCAGCGGCATCGCAGGTCCGGGCGCGCCATGGGTGTCCGAGCCGCGCCTCCTCGCTCAACTAGATATGACATTCGAGGACGGCACAGCACAGACCCTCGTCACAGACGCAAATTGGAAGATGGCCGATGGTCCCATTCATGACTGGATGTATTTCGGTGAAGATTACGACGCCCGCGTGGCAAATCCGGAATGGTCATCGCCTGATCTGGATGATGCCCGCTGGCGACCAGCACTGATTCAAAAGGCTCCGACAGAACGGATCATCCCAGCGCGTGCGCCAGCGGTCATCATAACCGACACATTCGCCGCCGTAGAATCAAAAAAGCTTTCAGCGGCGAAGACTCTCTACAACTTCGGCAAGATCACGGCCGGTTGGACCCGAATAACGGTGCGAGGCCGTCCCGGCACAAAGCTGCAAATCTGCTATGGCCAGCAGCTCAACAAGGATGGCACGGTCTACCTGTCCGTCCCTTGGGGCACCGACGACCACAAGCTGCGCCAGCATGTCGACCATTATGTTCTCAAGGGTGACGGCGTCGAAAGCTGGGAGCCGCGATTCACCCGGCATGGTTTCCAATATGCTCAGGTCGAGATACTAGATGGCGAGCTCGACGAGTTTGCAATTGAGGCGCGCGAATGCCACACGCCCGCTGCTTCAACGGGCGAATTCTCCTGCTCCAACCCCCTTATCAACAAGCTGCACGAAAATCAGAGACGCAGCTTGCTGCTCAACCATTGGGGATTCCCCACGGACACAAGCTGGCGCGATCGCCAGGGCTGGACAGCAGACACAGCGCTGTTCATGGACTCAGCTATATTGAACTTTGCCAGCCTTGCCGACGTTCATATCGACTGGCTGCAATCCTTGCGCGGTACGCAGCAGGCCGATGGCAGCATCGCCGCCTTTGCACCGCAAACCTACGGCTTTCCAGCGTTCAACGATCCCTCCTGGGGCGGTATGATCGTCATGATCCCGTGGAGCCTCTATCAGCATTTTGGCGATGAAGCCGTGCTCATGGAGAACTATCCGGCGATGGCGCGTTGGATGGACCTGATGGACGGCAAGATCGCCGCGACAGGTGATCTCTACGACGGATTTTCGTTTGGGGATCATGGGCCGGTTGGCGCTGAAAATTCCGGCACTTTCGATATCAGCAATATCGAAGGTCCAGATCTGACGCGCAACGCTCATCTGTTCCAGGAAGCAAGAACGCTGGCGCAGATCGCACGGCTGCTCCGCAAAACAGCTGACGCCCGCCGATATGACGCGATGGCTGATCGCATATTGCCCGCCTTCAACGCAGCATATTTCGATCTAGCTGCCAACATCTACTGCACCCCGAAAAAGGTCGGCTACCGCCAGACGAGCAACTTGATGCCGCTGGCCTTGGGCATGGTGCCTAAGGGCCACGAGGCAGCGGTCTTCGCCAATCTGGTGGCGGACATTGAAAAGCGCGGACCAGCGCTTAACACCGGCGCTATCGGTACTAAGCTGATCCTGCCGACGCTCACGAAGTTTGGCCGCCCCGATCTCGCTTATGCGCTCCTCACCCGAACTGAATATCCAAGCTGGGGCTATTGGGTCAGCCAGGGCGCAACCTCATCTTGGGAGGTCTGGAGCGTCAAGGGCTTGGAGCAGACGCTCGATCACCCGTTCTTGGGCACTTTCGACGAATGGCTCTACCAGCACCTGGCGGGTATTCAGGCGGCAGCACCCGGTTATAGGAATGTGCGCATCGCTCCCTTCTTCCCCCAAGGTCTTGAACACGTGTCCGCCTCAATCAAAACACCGCGAGGCACCATTGCTTCGTCGTGGCGACGCGATGGACAACGCATCCGGCTAAAGCTCCGTCTCCCTGAGGGCGGCAGCAGCGAAGTGGTGCTCCCATTTGCCGCTGGCCGTGTGTCCGCAACGACCAGTAAGATTAGACCTTTCCGCGAGACAGCGGGCCAATCGGTGTTTGCGATTGACGCCGGCGAACACGAAATAGTCGTAAGCTGATCCTTAGGAGAACGTTGTGGAAATTGACAGGCGCGATGTGATCAAGGGTTCGATCGGCATGACCACTCTGGCTGCCACAGCGATGAAGGTCGTCCACGCGCAGCCGAGCGGCCCCGACCCGCTCGCGCACGTCCACCCGGAACTGCGCGCCGCGGCCCGCGAAATGCAGCGATTTGCGTCACCATCGGACGCGACTATCGACGTCAAGACACTCGCCGCCGGCCGTTCGCAAATGCCCATCATTCCGTGTCTGGCCGCCCCCCATGTTGAGCAGCGACAGATCAAGGGACCAACTGGCGGGCCCGATGTCACGATCTATATCGTCAACGGGAAGGCCGGGGGCGAGCGTCCCGTCATTGTTCACCTTCACGGCGGTGGCTTCGTGCTCGGCACAGCGGAAAGCGGGCTGGCCGCGCTCCAGACCCAATCACTGGTGCTTGACTGCGTCATCGTGACAGTCGACTACCGCCTTTCGCCCGAGACTATTTTCCCAGGTCCGCTGGAGGATGCTTATGCCGCGCTGAATTGGGTCCATGCGCACTGTGCCGACTTCGGTGGCGACACGGACCGAATCGCCGTGCAGGGGGAGAGCGCTGGAGGCGGCTTGGCTGCGATGCTTGCCATCGCCGCCAGGGATCGCAAGAAAGTGCCACTCGTCCATCAGTCGCTCATCTATCCTATGCTTGATGATCGAACCGGAGGCGAATGCCCGGCGCCATCTACTGTTGGCACATTGGGCTGGACCGGGCCGCTCAATCAGGTCGGCTGGACCGCTTTCCTGGGGCAGGCTCCATCTGTAGGTTTCGCGCCCCCGCCCGGTTCCGTCCCGGCAAGATTGGCGAACCTGGGCGGCCTACCGTCGACGTTTATAGGCGTGGGAGCCATTGACCTCTTTGTTGGGGAAGATGTCCATTATGCGCGCAGACTGATCGAACAATCAGTTTCGACCGAATTGCTGGTCGTGCCCGGCGCATTCCATGGTTTTGACGTTGCCGCACCCAAAAGCAACGTCGCGCGCTTCTTTCGTCTGGCGCAACTCAATGCACTCGCACTGGCTTTTGGCCAGCCTCGGCTCGAACGGCTTCCTGCATAAGTGTCATGTTCATCCAAAATGCGAAAAATGATGCGTCCTCATCCCGTCATATTTGCAGCGGCATTCTCGCTGACGGCCCTTGCCCTAATTGATCCCGCGATCGGCAAAACAGGTAAGGAGGACAGTAAGTTGCTCAAGGATGATTTCCTGGATGTCGAGGAATTCCGGCTCTGGCCGGGCCGCGCCGAAGGAGCCGAGAGCGACAAGCCGGACGAAACGCCGACATTGACGGTCTTTAGGGTCTTGAAAGGAGCGGAGAACGGGGCCGCTGTCATCGTTGCTCCTGGGGGCGGATATGTGGGCCTAGCAACCGCGTTGGAAGGCCGGCCGGTAGCCGACTGGTTCACATCACGTGGAATCACTGCCTTCTTGCTCAAATATAGGACAGGGCCGCGAGCCCGATTGCCGATCCCGCTGTCAGATGGGCGGCGGGCTGTACAATTTGTGCGCGCGAATGCGACGAAATACGGCATCGATCCTAACCGCGTAGGAATGATCGGTTTTTCGGCCGGTGGCCACCTTGCGGCGATGACGGCGGTCCAGGCCGTTTCTGGCGCAGCCGAAGCCGCAGACCAGGTCGATCGCGTGAGTAGCCGGCCCAACTTCCTCGTTCTCGCCTATCCCTGGTTGGAAGGGATGAAGATCGATGCAAAGGGGCAGTCGCAATATTGCATGTTTGCCGGTGTCAATTGCCGACCGGAAGATTACGCGAGTTTTACCCCGCTCCAGCATGTCACCGGCGATATGCCGCCAACCTTCATCTATCATACAACTAACGACAGCCTGGTGCCTGCTGAAGGTAGTCTACGCTTCTACGAAGCGCTCCATTCGCGAAAGGTGCCGGTCGAGATGCATGTGTTCGGACCCGGCGAGCACGGATCCGGGATGGGTGGCAGCGACCCTGCCTTAGCACGGTGGCCAGAGCTTCTGGAGCATTGGCTGCGAGGGCGCGGCCTGTTTACAAAGCCCTATCTCGCACCACCTTGACGGCTGCAATACGTTTTCAGCAGCCAAGCTGAACTGCTACTATCTACGACACTCAGGCCAGTGGATCATCCGGAATGTCAAGCATTCCTCGTTTTAGTGCGGGTGCCGAGTTGACACGCGCGCGTGATTGCAACGGTCCACGCAACGGCATTCGCGTATAAACGGCGGATGAAGCAAGGCGAGGCGCGACTGCTCACCGGCCGCGCCCCTTCTCACTTCCCTACTGACTTAACATAATCACTATTATCGCGCCGAACGAGTGTAAGCGCCATTTAGAAATGTCACCCTCTGCAAATTAGAGATGTCACTGGTGGCATGGTGCTCCCTGGATGCAGGGAGTA
>NZ_JBHSFZ010000033.1:0-10945 GCF_042654265.1 Sphingobium tyrosinilyticum
AGCTCAAGGAAATGGGCGTCGCAGGCGTGTTCGGCGCAGGATCCAAAACCGAAGACATCATCGCCTTCGTGCAAAATGAAGGCAATCCACAAAGATGATGCATTTCGTGGATGTCTGTGCGCTCCAAGACATTCCCAACGGTAAGCATCGCGCTTTCGTCATCGAAGGCGTGTCTATCCTCATCTTCCGCATCAACAACGAAGTCCATGCGCTGGAAAATCGCTGCACCCACCTCGATTTTCCGCTCCAGGGCGGACGGCAGATCGGATCGACCATCGTTTGCCGCAAGCATGGCGCACGTTTCGACATATGCACCGGCAAGGCTGTCGTGGGACCGGCCGTAGATCCGGTCCGTCGCTTCGAAGCCCGGATCCATCATGGCCGGGTCGAGGTGCAGCCCGGCAAGACTGTCGTCAGGCACCTGTTTCGCAAAGCGATCTAGGGGCGCTGGGCTTTCGGCGCAGACAGCCCGCGAAACGGGCCGATACATGAGGGAGCGGCGCTCATGGCGGTAGCGCACAGACGGCGCGATTGAACCGCCTTTTTGCGTTTTCGCGCCGCTGGCATCCGAATTTTCGGACCTGTCGTCGGAAAAGCTGCCGCCATGCATCTTCACCAGACGGCATGGCCTTTTGCGAGGAGCGGAACTGGTGCCAGGAGGCCGCACGGAGATCATAGCCTGGGTGGCGAGCAACATTGTTCCCCACGAACCGCAGCTGCGCGCATGGCTGCGGCGCCGGGCGTTGCCGGTTCAGGACATAGACGACATCGTGCATGACGCCTATCTGTGCATCGCGCAGTTGACGGATGTGAGCCATATCCGCAATGGGCGTGCCTACCTCTTCACCACAGCGCGATCGATGATGCTGCAACGAGTCAGGCGCGAACGGATCGTGCGGATCGACAGCCTGGCGGATATCGATGCCCTGGGGATCGAGGATGGGGACCCGAGCCCGGAACAATATGCTAGCGCCCGCCAGGAACTGGCAAGGATTCAACGTTTGATCGCAGGATTGCCCGATCGGTGTCGAGAGATTTTCTACTTGCGGCGGATAGAAGGCGTGCCGCAGCGGCAAATCGCCGAACGCATGGGTCTTGCCGAACATATCATAGAAGCCCAGGCAGTGCGTGGTCTGAAGCTGATTATGAAAGCGATAGCGAAGGAGGAGGGGGAGCAGGACCAACATCAAGGAAGCAGACATGAGCGACGCCCGGCGACCCATCGAGAAGATTGATGACAACGCGGCGCACTGGGCCATCCGGCTCGAGGACGACGCCCTGTCCGACGTCGAGCGAGCAGTGCTGGAAGGCTGGCTGGCCGAGGACGTCCGGCATGAAGGCGCGCTGCTGCGTGCGCAGGCCACGCTTGCCTATCTGGACCGGGGCCGTGCGCTCGGGGAAAGCGCGGCATCACCACGGGACTTCTCCTTTCCAGACGAGGTGGATGGTTCCAATCGGCGGCGATTTCTGAAACTGTCCGCTGCCGGCCTGGCAACGGCAGCAGCGGGAGCGGGCGGCTTCCTTGCCCTCTCTCGCCTCGGGCAGGAGGAAATCACCACGCAGGTCGGCGAGGTGCGCCGCGTGCCCCTTGCCGACGGATCGGTTGCCGTGGTCAACACCGCCAGTCGGGTCGCGATAGCCTTGCAGCCAAAACAGCGGGACATCCGCCTAGAGGAGGGCGAAGCCTGGTTCCAGGTTGCCCATGACAAGGCGCGGCCCTTCATCGTCGAGGCGGGGGCGGTGCGCGTACGTGCGGTGGGGACTGCCTTCGCGGTGCGCCGCCGGCCTGGCGGCGCCGATGTGCTGGTCACCGAAGGCGTCGTCGAGACCTGGATCGAGGGTCAGGAACGAAGCCGCCGCCGTCTGACGGCGGGCGCCCAAACCTATGTTGACACAAGTGGTTCATTGGAGCGGACGAGGGAAAATGCGCGGCAGGACGTCGAGCGCTCGCTCGCGTGGCGCAGCGGGGAGATCGTGCTCGACGGGCAAACGGTTGACTATGCTGCGGCCGAACTCAACCGCTATAATCGACAGCGTATCGTGATTGCCGATCCCGCTATAGGGCGAGAACGGCTGGTGGGCTATTTTCGCACCAGCGATTCTGCAAAATTCGCCACTGCCGTTGCTGAAATGACCGGGGCCAGAGTCACTGAAAAGGAAAGAGTAATCCTGATCAGCCGTTAGCGCTTGCGCCAACCATGTGAATGCACGCCCTAATTCTGTCATCAGAAATGTGAAAAAATGAGTCTTCCCCATCGGAAAGGGCCTCGCCGTGCATCACAGCATAAGGGAATGGCGTGCTGGGGCGCCACCGCTAGGGGGAAAATCTATGATCATTCCAACCGCCATAATGGTCGCCATGACTGTGCAACCGGCGGAGGCGGAGGTGCGGAATTTTGCCATTCCGGCGCAGCCCGCCGAAACTGCACTTACGGTATTCGCGAAACAGTCGGGCCTTCAGATTCTCGCCAGTAAGAGCCTCTTGCGGGGCAAGCGGGCGAATGCCGTCATCGGCCGACTGGAGGTCGAAGTGGCGCTTCAGCGGCTGTTGTCTGGGACGGGGCTCGCGGCGCGCCAACCCGCTGACGCGAGTGGTATTATCACTATAAGGCGAACGCAGGCCGTTCCAACCACGCAGACCGATATGCCGGCGGACCGGGGTGTTAGCAGATCTCCGGCTCTCCCCGATGGCGACATCGTGGTGACGGCGCGGCGTCAGAAGGAAACATCGCTGGCGACCCCCGTTGTCCTGACAGGCATCAGCCAGAAGGAAATAGATCGGCGCCACCTGACCCGGCTCGATGAACTCAACAATGTGGTGCCGCAACTTCAGATCGGGGGCGGTGCGGCGATACAGGGCGGGGGCATCTTCCTGCGTGGCGTGGGCGCCAATGCAAACACCACGACCGCGGACCAGGGTGTTACCTTCAACATCGACGGCGCGCAGGTTGCAAGGTCGAGCATTCGCCGCATCGGCCAGATGGATCTGGCGCAGATTGAAGTTCTCAAAGGGCCGCAGGCGCTGTTTTTCGGCAAGAACAGCCCGGGCGGCGTCATTTCGATGCGCACCGCGGATCCCACGGATCATTTCGAGGCCAAGGCATCGGGACTTTATGAATTCAATGCCCGCGAAGCACAATTCGACGGCTTCGTCTCAGGCCCTCTCACCGACACGCTCGGCGTTCGCGTGGCTGTCCTTGCCTCCCACATGTCAGGTTGGGAGAAAAATATCCTGCCTCCCGACCTGCCGTTTGCAAGTCCTCGGAGCCGGCTTCCTCATGACAGGGAGGTGGCAGGCCGGTTGACGTTAAAATTCGACCCTTCGGAACAGTTCGACGCCCGCTTCAAGTTCAACTATGGCAAACTCGAAACGGCGGGCGCATCGGAAACCCGGCAATATAGCTATTGCCCGTTCGGCATCCCTCAACTGCCGCTGGGTGTGAACGGATCGGGCGAAAATTGCAAGGTCGACAACAAGGTCGCCTATGGCGGCTATGGCACCAGCTTCGCAGCGCTAGGTGCTGGCGATGGCAACCCGAAGGTCGACCAGAAGCAGATATTGTCCTCGCTCGAAATGAATTATCGGCCCTCGGACAGTCTGACCTTCACGGCGCTCACCAGCCTCTACACGGCCAAGATCGACTGGGTTGATCCGTATTTCACGACAACAGACCCCGATCTGATCATCGTCGGGGATTATCACATCAAGCTCAGGGAACTCAGCCAGGAACTTCGGTTGGGGAGCAGCTTCGCAGGTCCGGTGAACTTCCTTGTCGGCGGCTATTTTCAGGACAGCCAGTTCCTTTACGACACACGGGACGTCGGAATGGCCAATAATCCGACCAACTTCGGGTCAGGCAAGCTGGATCTGGACGGGCGGCATGTCTCCCTCTTCGGCCAGATCCGGGTCAATCCTGTTCCGACGGTCGAACTAGCTGGTGGTGGCCGCTATTCCTGGGAAAGGAAGACGGCGTCCTTCTCCAATCTCGTGGGTCGGACCCCGCCTGCCGATCCCGATCGCAAATGGACGAACTTTTCGCCGGAGTTCACCGCCACCTGGCGGCCGTCGAGCAAGCTCACGCTGTTCGCGAGCTACAAGAAGGGCTTTCTCAGCGGCGGCTTGTCACCCTCTGGTGTCGCTTATGGTCAGCAGATTACCAAGGGTGCCGAAGCGGGGGTGAAGGCCCTGCTGTTCGGCAACAGGCTGCGCGCGAACCTGAGCGCCTACCATTATGAGTCCACCGGCCTGCAGGTGACCTACGTGGAAGGCATCCAATTCCTCACCGCCAATGCGGGCAGGGGAACGGTCAAGGGCGTCGAGGCCGACGTCAACTGGCAGACAGGGGTCGAGGGCCTGACCTTGCGAGCCGCAGTCGGCTACAACAAGGCGCGTTTCGACATATATACGGCCAACTGCTATCCGGGCCAGACTATCGCGGCCGGTTGCAATGTGGGCCTTCTACCCAGCGGCGCTTATTCCCTCCAGGACCTGGCAGGCCGTCCTTTCGCCAATGCTCCGGACTGGTCGGGCAATGCCGGTATCAACTATGAACGCGATCTCAACAGCGGCTGGCGGATCGGCCTGTCGACCGATGCCAGCTACAGCAGCAGCTATTATACGGACACGAGCCTGGCACCGAGGAGCAAGCTGGACGGATATTGGATGCTGGATGCGAACGTCCGCCTGAGCAGGAGCGACGGTAAGTGGGAGGCTGCGCTTCTCGCCCGCAATCTCACGAATGAACACCCCTATCAAAGCTCCTTCGCAGTGCTCTTCACTGGCGGCCCCTCGGGAACCGCAGGGCCGACCTTTGATGCGGACCGCTATGCCTGGGGTGTCAATCGGGGGCGTCAGCTGGCCGTCCAGATCACCCGCCGGTTCGGCGCGCGCTGATCGCGCGTAACCATGTGCCGCCGGTCAAGCAACAAGAACTAGGGGATGTTTCGATGAAAAAGGCTGATGACGGGAAAGGGGATGAGACCCAGGCCGGCGAGGGAAGGGGAGGGATTTCGCGCCGATCGGTCGCTCGCGGCTTTGCTGCGCTGGCTGCCGCCCTCACGCAGGCCGGCACCAGTTGGGCCGCGAACGCGGAGGGCATCGCCCGGCAGTATAGGCCCGTCGGTCTGGGGGTCGACTATGCCACCAGGGATTCCGTCTACTACGATCCCCAATATCCGCCGATCCACTTCCCCCATGTTTTCATGAGCCAGGGAACACCCATTCAGTCCTTCATGTGGCTTGCCAGCGGCGCAGAACCCAGGGGCTGCGTGATCCTGTCTCCTCAGCGCTATGGGGGAGACAGTCTGGACAGCCTTGTTCCGGCGCTTTTGGGCGCGGGCATCCACGTCATGCGTTTCAACCCGCGAGGGATGTGGGACAGCGAACATCAATATTCCTTTATCAGCGCGCTTGAAGATCTGCATGCGGCTGTCGCCTATCTGCGGGAGGATGGAGGACGGCACACGGTGCCCCCCGGCGTGGCCGCCGATGAGCGGCTGTTCCAGATCGACCCTGATCACATCGCGGTCCTCGGCAAGAGCGGCGGCGGCGGCATGCTGGGATGGATCGGCGCAGCGGAAAATCCCGGCCTCAACACCGCCATCACTGTCAGTCCTTCCGAGCTGATGAAGGCGCCCTTGCCCGCGAACGTCCAGAAATGGTTCAACGACCTCAAAAAATCCACGGCCGGGCGTGTCGATCTGGTCGCTGAGCTGAATAGGGTCACGCCGGCGGAGTTCGAGCGGCTGAGCATGCGGAAGGCGGCCGCGAAGCTGGTGGACAAGAACATGTTGCTGGTGGGGCATTCGAGCCGGGAATATATGCAATCGACCCACGAGCCGCTTGTGAAAGCGATGTTGGACGCGGGGGCCAAGCATTTCTCCCAGGCGGTTTTCCAGGCCAACGACTATTATCTGACGGCGCGGATTGCCCTTGCCCAGCTGGTCATATCCTGGCTGAAGGAAGAGTGCGGCTTCTGAAGGCATTGCAGCGACCTGTTGCCGGACCGAAATGTCGATCACGCGGCGCGCGTCGCTGCCCCACCAGATTTCCTCACGCGCGCGGAGACGTCACCGCTTGGCGAAGATGCTCTATGCGCTCGGGATAATAGGTTTGCAGATAGGCGTCGAGAAACGCTGCGTCCTCGCGGTCGGGATCGACCCCTGACGTCCAGGTCAGGTTCGTTTGCCCTTCATCCCCGGCGGAAAGGCTGATCGTGCCCCTCAACCCCTTCGACGCCGGGTTGCTGCCGTCGATAATCGCATAACGCAGGATGTGCTGGTCATTATCCAGCAGTTCCAGCTTCTCCGCCGCCCAGAAGTCCGCGAAATACAGCCTGCGAACCGCGCCGACGCCGACGCCCAAGGTTTCGCAGCGTTCGACCCCGGGATGCCAGCGCATCAGGTTGGGGAAGTCCGCGATCATTGACCAGAGATGGTCCAGCGGGGCATCGATTGTGGCATCAAGGGTGATCGTCATCTATGCGCTCCATCAGGCAGCGAGGCGCAAAGCGCCTCCGGAATTCTGCGTCATGCCCTGCCCGTTAAAATATGGTACTGCCGCTGGAGAGGGTTTGACTAAGATAGTATCTATATCCTATATATCCCGTCAACGGCAAGCACACTGGCTCACCGAAAGATGCCAGCGCGAGAATGCGGAGATTTACAATGGCGAAGGTGCACAGGGTTTCCGGCTATCATCAAGGGAAGATCAACGCCAATATCGAAGACGTCTGGTCGCTGATCACGGATTGGGGAACCCTTGCCTGGTATGACGACGGAACGAATTCCGAAGGCATGAAAGTCATGGACTGCTGGCTGGAAGGCGAGCCGGGCGCGGTGCCCCGGACCCGGGTGATGTCTCGTGGGGAAGGCGCAGCAGAACTGGGCGCGCCGGTTGAAAATCGCGAGGTGCTGCTCGTCGCCGATCCGGTGGCGCACCGGCTCTATTACGACGCGACCGACGGATTTGCCGAGGGCATACGCAACTATATGGCGAGTTGGGCCCTGGATGAGCTGGATGATGGCGGTTGCATGATGACCATCTCCTCGAACTTCGACTGCGTGCCGGCCGAGGTCGGTGAGCAACAGGCCGCCATGCTCCATGGCGTCTATGTGTCAATTGTGGCCAGCCTCGACAAATATTTTGCGAAGAGGCGAGCAGCGGCCTGATAGACCTCGATCGATCTCCGGACTGATCAGGGAGAATGCTGGAGGATGTTGCTATGAGCGGCCATTCGCGGGATATCGCACAGCTGTTGGATCGGCAGCAGATAACTGATTTTATCCATCGCTACTGCCGCGCTGCCGACCGGCTGGATGTCGATCTGATCAAGACCACCTTCTGGGAATACGGCGCCTTTGACGGAGGGCCGTCGGAAGGTCCCGTGCTGGACATTATCGCCGCCTTCTTCGAAAATGTGGTCCGCCATATGTGGCCGACGAGCCATCATGCGGTTTCCAACATCCTGATCGAGCTGGATGGAAACCAGGCCTTTGTGGAGACCTATCTAACGGCGCTCCATCTGTCCCACCCCCAGCACGACAGTCGCGCTGCGCTGCTGGGCGAGGAAAATGCCCTTGACGCAGGGTTCAAAGGTGACGACGTGGCCGAATTCATCTTTGGAGGACGCTATATCGACCTGTTCCAGCGCCGGGGCGGGGAGTGGCGCATCTTCAGGCGAAAGATCGTGCCGGACTGGAATCGCGTCGGACTCTACAGCGGAATCACCACCGGCGGCCAATATGATCTCTTGCGTCATCGATCGAGCCGCGATCGTCATGATCCGGCCTATTCGCGGTAAAGCGAACCCTAACAGGCGCGAAGGCTAGCCCGCGCGCAGAGCGCACGCGGGTTGCAGTCGGACGGCCTGCCGACTGCAACCACGGCGGACAAGATCCCGTTACTGGGCGGTCAAACCGCCATCGGCCGGGAGCGCTGCGCCGGTCACGAAGCTGGCGGCATCGGAGGCCAGAAATGCAAAGACGCTGGCGATTTCGGAAGGCGCAGCGCCGCGGTTCAGCGGCATGCGCGCAATGAAGATATCCGCGTCCGAACCAAGCTGCTTCATCGTGGCTTCCACCATCGGCGTCAACACCACGCCGGCATGGACCGAATTGACACGGATCTTCGATGGGGCCAGTTCGATAGCCGCTGCCTTGGTCATGCCCGTGACGGCGAATTTGGACGCGCAATAGTCCATGTTGTTCGCGGCCCCGACAAGGCCGTAACCGGATGAATTGTTGACGATCGACCCGCCGCCCGCACGGAGCATCGACGGGACAACAGTCTTCGTGCCAAGGAATACACCATCCTGATTGATGGCGCAGACCATCCGATATTCTTCCAGCGTCATGTCGCCCATCGGCTTCCAGTGGCCGGGATGCCCGGCATTGTTCACCAGCACATTGACCGGCCCGAAGGCGGCTTCCGTCTCCGCCACGGTGCGCTCCCAGTCGGCCGCCTTGGTCACGTCCAGGCGCGAAAAGCGGATCCGGTCGCCCAACTCGCTGACCAGCGCTTCGCTTGCTTCGGCTTGGATGTCACCGATCGTGACGCTGGCGCCAAGTTGGTGGAACAACCGCACGGCCGCGGCGCCGATGCCGCTGGCTCCACCTGTAATGAGGGCAACCTTGCCCGTCAGATCAAACATGGCTCATCCTTCTAATCATAATCATCGGATAGTGGAAAATGGGACAGGGGGCAGAACCCTCAGCTCAGGACATCGTCTGCAAGCTTGGTGTCGATCAGTTCCCGCATTTTCAGGATCTTGTCGCCCCGGAAGTGACAGAAGACGGCATAGTCGCCATCGAACCGCTTGCCGTTCACCAGTTCGCATTTGCCAGAGAACATGGCGGAGACGACATCGCCTTCCTCGACCATTTCCTGGAACAGGAATTCTCCCGGGCGGGCGAGTGCGGAGGAAAAGGCTTCCAGCTGTCCCAGGATTTCGGTCAGTGTCCTGGTGCCCCGCAATACGGTGCTACCCAGAAACTCGTGCGTATAATCTTCGGTTACGAAGGCGCGGAGCGCCTCTCCGTCACCCTTGCCGACTGCGGCCACATAATCCCGAACGGCTTTCTTTTTCGCGCTGTCCATTTCCACTCCAATTTTTTGTCGTGCGGTTTGGCGTCGTCCTCACTAAGAGGATCAGCTGGTGTTATCCTATGGATCGCCGCCCCGTTTCGGCGGGGTGACGGCGATCCCCGGGCGAGATGATCGTCACAATGCCTCGAGGATCGTCACATTCGCCTGGCCGCCGCCCTCGCACATGGTTTGCAGGCCATATTTGCCCCCCCGTGCGCGCAGCGCGTGGATCAAGGTCGCCATCAGCTTCGTTCCCGAGGCGCCGACCGGATGGCCGAGCGCGATCGCGCCGCCATTGACGTTCATCTTCATCGGATCGACGCCGGTATGCTTCAGCCAGGCGAGCGGAACTGGAGCGAAGGCCTCATTGACTTCAAACAGGTCAATGTCGCCGATCGTCATCCCGGCCCGCTTGAGCGCCTTGTCCGTGGCGTAGAGCGGCTCTTCCAGCATGATGATCGGGTCACCGGCGGTGACGGTGAAGCTCGCGATCCGTGCGATCGGCGTCAGCCCATATTGCTTGAGCGCCTTTTCCGAAACGATCATGACGGCCGATGCGCCGTCGGTGATCTGCGAGGAGGTCGCGGCGGTGATGAGGCCGCCTTCAACCACCGGCTTGACGCCCGCCATGCCTTCGAGCGACGCGTCCCAGCGGATCCCTTCGTCCTTGACGTGGAGATCGGTCGAACCATCCGGCAGGGTGATCGTGATCGGCACGATTTCCGCCTCGAACGCGCCGGAATTGGTCGCGGCGGTCGCACGGCGGTGGCTTTCCAGGCCAAAGGCGTCCAGATCCTCCCGCGTGAAGCCCCATTTCTTGGCGATCATCTCGGCGCCGCCGAACTGGCTGAAGTCCTTGATCGAATAGCGGTCGCGGATCGCCTGGATCATCGGCGTCTTCCCTTCCGCAGCGTTGGTCGCTGCACCGAGCGGTACGCGGCTCATGCTCTCGACGCCCGCGGCGATCACGATGTCCTGCGTACCTGACATGATCGCCTGCGCGGCGAACTGCACCGCTTGCTGCGAAGAACCGCATTGCCGATCGATCGTCACTGAAGGCACGGACTCGGGGAGCTTCGATGCCAGCACGGCGAAGCGCGCAACCTGGCGTGACTGTTCGCCATATTGGGTAACGCAGCCCAGAATGACATCGTCGATCGCTTCGCCCGGCACGCCCGACTGGTCGACGAGCGCGTTCAGGACCTCAGCGGCGAGTTCGACCGGATGCCGGCCGGAAAGCCTTCCATTGCGCCGCCCGCCAGCGGTTCGAACGGCGGCCACGATATAGGCGTTCATAAGCTTTCCTTCATGCTCTGGTCGGCTCAGCAGTCTTGGTGATGCTCTGGCGCCGGTTTTGCCCCAGCCCATGTGCACGCTACTCGCCTGATCGTATAGGCTCTGGCGGACACGTTGTAAAGGACTAGGTCCTACATACTGTTTCGGACGCATGGCGCAAAGGCCATGCTTTCCGGATGAGTAAAGGGCTACAGGCATTGCCTTTTTTGGGATGGCGTCTGCAGGTGGCTTGCAGATCGGCGTTGAAGATCGTTCCAACTATGCGTGTCCGCTCTGCACAGGTTCATACGCAGGGTTGAGCCGGTGAAGTAGACGCTGAGTCGGTCCTTTGCTGGGACGTTGGCTGAGGATCAGTGGTCCTGTCGATCGTCTCGGTCGATCTACCTTTGCATGCCCGGAACGGCCAAATTTGCGCCCGCGCTGCGGCGGTTGCATGACGCCGATTGCATTGTCAGTCCGAAAGCATTAGGTCCTACATCCTGTTTTGATGAGAGGCGTGTCATGGGATATGATTATCGGGTGGGGTTTGTGACCTACCCTGATGCGGAGCCGGGCAGTCCTGGT
>NZ_JBHSFZ010000034.1:0-6905 GCF_042654265.1 Sphingobium tyrosinilyticum
CGGATCTCGGCATAGCAGCGCAGGACCACCCGGTCCTGTTCGGCACGCTTGACGGCGCAGGCATCGGCGGCAGCGACGATGTCGGGATTGGCGCGCAGGGCAGCGTTGGTGGGAATCCCCATCGTGCGCTCGGCTTGAGCCAGCAGCAGAACCCCGCCGTCCGAGGTCAACCGCCCGCCGTCGAAGGCAGCCGTGACCTTCTTGCGATGGATCGCTGGAAACGAAATCAGAGGCGCGCCATCGATGTTCTCGGTGGGGGTGGCCGGTGGCATTTTCTGTCCTGTGCAGGGAATGGCTTCGACACCCAATTTCCTATTTCAGAACAGAGCCTTGCGCTACTCCCGCCAACACTTCAGTCTCCGTCGGGTGAATAACAAAGGCTAGGGTGTAAGGATGATTTTGCCCGTCGTGCCACGGTCACGCAGCGCGTCCTGCGCCTGCGCCGCCTCGGTCAGCGGAAACAGCCTGGAGACGCGTGACCTTATTCGGCCTTCGTTAAGCAGGCCGACGACGCGGGCGATGTCCCCTTTGGCACCAAAGCCCCCGGTGCCCAGAATCGTTACCTGTCGCGCCAGAAGAGCGAGAATATCGAGATCGGGCTTGTTCCCGGACGCGACGCTGCATGTCACGATCCGCCCGCCGGCGCGGACACAGCGCAGATATTCCGGCCAATAGGCACCTCCCAGAATGTCGAAAATGACATGGGGCCCCTCGCCGCCCGTGAGGTCGAGGACGCTTTGCGCCCAGTTTCCGGCCGCGAAATTGACAGTGGCCTCCGCACCCCACTGCTTGGCGTCGGCCAATGTGTCGTCGGACGTGGAGCCTGCTATCACCAGCGCGCCGGCCAGCTTCGCCAATTGTATCCCCGCATTGCCCACACCACTGCCCGCCGCCGTGACGAGCACGGTTTCCCCGGGCCGAAGCCCCGCGCGGGTCATCAGTGCCTGCCAGGCGGTGAAGAACACGGCGGGAGCGGCCGCCGCGTCCTCGAAAGACAGGCTGCCGGCGATCGGCAGCACGTTGCGCCAGGGCAGCTTCACATATTCGGCATAGGTGCCGTCCACGGCCTGGCCCAATGCTGCCCGCTGGCGGCAGGTGCCGTGGTTGCCGGCAAAGCAGTAGTCGCAGGCATCGCAACTGATCGCGCCATTGACGATGACCCGGTCGCCCATCGCCAGCCCGCGCGCCTCGGCGCCGACCTGGGCGACGGTCCCCGCGGCATCGGTGCCCAGCACCAGCGGCAGGCGACCGAGCAGACCCTGGCGCACCATGATGTCGACATTGTTGACCGATGCCGCGCGCACTTGGACCAGCACCTCGCCTGCGCCAATCTGCGGATCGGGCCAGTCGCCATATATCAGCTGATCGGTGCCCCCCGCCTCCGCCACATGAACCGCTTTCATACCTAATCCTTCGTCGTCGTCACCCGCTACGTTCCCGGCCTACCCCGGCCGGGCGGGCACGATCCATAACAGGTCGTGCCCGCCGCATGGCGGCGTCGCAACCCTGTCTCAATATTTCACCGAAACCTGCATCAGGATCTGACGGCCCCGGCTGACCGTGCCCGACAGGTCAGCCCGCGTTCCGGTGGTGAGGCCGCCCGGCGTTCCCTGCAAGGGCTGCTCGGCGGTGCGCGAATAATAATATTCGTTGGTCAGGTTCTTACCGATGAGCGCTACGCGCCAGCGATCATCGTCGGGATGAATGGCGATCGAACCCGACACCTGCCAATAGCCTGGCATTCGGCTGGCCGGGATATTGGTGGTCGTGGTGAAATAGCCGCTGGTATAGGCGGCGTCGGCGTTGAGATCGAGGACCAGGTCGGGACCCACCGGCCGGGTATAGGTTGCGCCGCCGTTGATCATCCAATCGGGTGCACGGACCATCTGCTGACCGGACAGGTCCTGCAACTGGAACCGCCCAGCGGCATTGGGCGACACATTGCACCCAAGCGCCACCGTCTGGCCCTGATAGCATAGCGTCTGGAAATCCTTGTAGCGGCCATGGTTGTACGCCATGGCGCCGCGCACATCCAATCCGCTGATCGGCGTGGTCCAGGCAAATTCGCCTTCAATTCCCGTCGTCCGCGACTTGCCGGCGTTGACCGTGCGAAGCACCGCGCCGCCTGTGGGGGGCGTGAAGGAGATCGTCAGTTGCATGCCGGTTGTAGTGTAGGAATAGATGCTGAGGTTGGTGCGTAGCGTCCGGTTGAACAGCGACGCCTTGATGCCGCCTTCGAACCCCTTGGTGTTTTGCTGCCCGTACGACCTGTCGCCGCTGACATCCGCGAAGCCCGAATTGAAGCCGCCCGACAGGAAGCCTTCCCGATATCCGCCGAAAATGGTCAATTGTTGCGTCGGCCGCCACGTCGCGGTCAGTTCCGGTGAGAAATCGGTGAAGCGCCGCCGTGGTACACCGGTCGCGACCGGCGCGAATATGCCCGGCGGGACGCCCAGTTCGAAATCTACTCGCTTGGTCTCTTCCGAATAGCGACCGCCCGCCGCCAATTCGATGGCTTCCGTTGGCTTGAGGATGCCCTGCAGGAAAGCCGAATAGGCGTTGCCCCGCTGCCGGGCCCGGATGCTGCCCAGGCTGCGCGGCGGAGCGAAGGCACCGGAGGATGTCTGCGCAAATAGGTTGGAATAATGGTAGAAAGCGCCGGTCAGGAAATTGATCGGCCCGTCGAACGCACTGAGCAGCCGGAGCTCTTGGGTGAATTCCTTGAAGTTGAGATGCGCATAGAGGCCAAGCGCCGAGCCGGGCGCCAGCGTGTTGTTGAAGGTTTCGACCTGACGCTGTTTGAGCGAATAGAAACTGGATACCGAAGATAGAGTAAGCGAATCGCTCAGCTCATAGTCGATTGACAAGGGAGCCAGCAACTGATCCATTTTCAGGTAAGTACGGCCGTCGCCGAAATTGGTGTCGATCGCGACGAATGACGGCGGCACGTTGGAATGCTGGTATCGGCTGTCGGGCACGCATTCGATTTGCGGATCGCCATATTGCGAAGCGCCCATCGGGCAGAAAATATTCTGGACTGCGCCGGTCGACCCGTCATTCTCCAGATGGCTGTAATTGATCTTCAGACGAACGGTCAGGTCATCGTCGCCCAGATATTTCACGGTGAGCCGGCCGCCATATTCATTTTCACGCGGCCCGTGGGGCCGGCCCGTTAGGGGGTTGTCCTGCGGGAAGCCGTTTTTCATCCACCCCCGGCTGGTCGAACCGAACGCGGCCAGCCGCGCGCCGATATTTTCGATCAGCGGGCCCGATACCACGGCCTCACCGCTCAACTGATGGGCATTGAACTCATAGCCGGCCCTGCCGCGAGCCTCGAACCGGTCGGTCGGGTCGTTGGTGCTGATGACGATCGCGCCCGCCGGCGTGCTTTTGCCGAAGAACAATGTCTGGGGCCCTTTGAGGACCTGGATCTGGCCGACGTCGACCTCGCTCAGGCGGCGGATCGTCGCGCGCCCGATCTGCGCGTCGTCGATGACGAACGGCACGGCCTGGTCGGCGAAGGTGTTGGCGTCGCCCGCACCCAGGCCGCGCAGGAAGATGGTGCCGCCCTGGAACCCGCCGGACGCATCGCCCAGCTGAAGGCCCGGAACCAGCGTGTTCAATTCCTCTAGACGGACGATGCCGCGACGCTCCAGCGTCTCCTGTCCTACCGCCGTGATCGTCACCGGCACCGCGATCAGGCTTTCGCTACGTTTGCGCGCCGTCACGATGATGTCCTGCGGCGGCGCGTCGTCCGATGGCGTCACCGCCTGCGCGTCGTCCGCCATCGGGGCATCCTGCGCGAGTGATGGCGTCGAAAGGGCGATGCAGGAGGCCGCGACCATATAGGCGCAGCGGCGAGCCGTGCGGCGCCGGCCGGATAGGGATAGGTAGAATGGAATGGACATCGATATCTCCTGAATATTCATTTCTGTTTGTGCGAAGAGTGGAATTTCTTGGTCAGTCCGCGGCCTTTTCCGCCCAGGATGCCCGCACGACGCTGCCGAACCGGGGGAGGGTGCGCCGCGACAGCATGGCAGCTATGATCGAACAGATGACGCTGAGGGTCGCGAGACTGAGGCCAAGCCCGTCCGGCCGGCCGGCGAACAGGCGGTCCGACATCGCGCCGATGACCGCCAGTCCCACCGCCTGCGCCATCAGGCTGTTGAAAATGACGTAGAAGGAGGAGTTGAGGCCCCGGACGCGCGGCGGCGTCACCATCTGCAGCGCCCCCACCAGATTGCCATAATAGGACCCCAGCGCCAGCGCGCCGGTCGCCAGCAGCGCGATCGCCAGCGGTAGGCTCGTCACCGCGCCGGCGAGGCTCGTGGGAATGGCGATGAGCGCGATGAGCGATATGGTGCGCATCGGTGCGTCGCTCCTGCCGGCGCGCTGGAAAGACTCCGTCACCATCGTGCCGAAGATCGTGCCGATGAGCGGGCAGACGAGATAGACCGCGCCCAGGATCAGCCCGGCCTGCGCGCTGGAACAGCCATACATCCGCACCAGATGAGCGGCGAACCACGACATGCTGCCATAATAGGGAATGCCAAGCAGCGAGGCGCAGGCGAAAATCGGCAGGAAATCGCCCCTGACCCTCCAGAGCAGGCGGCACGCCTCGGCCAGCCGGAGAGGCCGTTCGGCTGCCGACACATCCATCCTCCGCGGTTCGCGGGTGAGCGCCATCATCAGGATGACCAGCGCGCTCGGCAGGCTGACGATGATGAAGGCCGCACGCCATGGCTCGAGCCCGAAAGCGAGCGACGGGCGCGAATAGATGGCCTGAAGCGCGATCCCCCCGGTCAGGAACGCCAGCCCCGCGCCCAGGGCCCCCGCCAATGTGAAGATGGAGAGCGCACGGACGACGCGGTCCTTCCGAAAGGCGTCGGTGATCATGGAATAGGCAGTCGGCGCCACGAAAGCTTCGCCCGCGCCAACGCCCATGCGGGCCAGGAACAGCATCGGATAGCTTTCGACAAAGGCGCAAAGCGCTGTGGTCGCCGTCCAGATCAGCACGCCCAGCAGCAAGAGATATTTGCGCCTGTAGCGGTCGACCAGAAAACCGACCGGAATGCTGACCAGACAGAAGGGGATGGAGAAAGCGACGCCTTGGATCAGCGCTACTTCAAGATCGCCGACGCCGAACGCGCGGCGTATGTCGGGCACCAGCAGCGACACGATCTGCCGGTCGATGAAGGATATGATGTAGGCGAGTACCAGGACGCCCAGAAGATAGGTGGCGCCACGGGATGACCGCCCGCCGTCGATATGGCTGTCGTGCATGTGTCGCGACCTTCCTGGTCAACGCGGGATTAGTGACGAAACCGCGCCGCCGGGCCTGGCCATTACTGACATTAGCGCGGGCCAGGGCGGAGGCAGCGTAGAGGTGCACACCGGGCAGCGTCGACGCGCAGCCGGGAGCCTGAGCTACAGGTTGTTTGCAATATCCTCCCCCCTTTTGATCTGCCGACCATATGGGAGGCGGGCGCGATGCGAAAGCGCACCCCATGCCCCTTAATTGATATATTGACGATCTATCAAAATTTGGCACACTGCCAGCCGGGCATGACGCGTTCCCCGTTACCAAGATCAAGTGTGCGATGACTGGATGAGAAGAGGGACGAGGGTCGGTATGTCGAGCGGATTTCCATCCAGGATCGCTGAGCTTGAGCAATGTGAGGCCCGGCAAGGGAGCAGCCCGTTTCTTGTCAACGAGTATGCGCTGGACCATCCTTGCCGGCGCGCCAGCGCGCGACTGGAATGGAGAAACTCGGTTTTCGCCGTCGCCCGCAAGATGCTGGCGGAGGATGGCTATCGCAGCTTTACCATCAAAAATCTCTCACAGCGCACCAAGAGTTCGCCACAGACACTACACAATAATATCGGATCGAAAGGCGATATTATTTTCCATGCGATCGTTAATTATAATCGCCTTCTCATATCCAAATACAGACCCATCATCGGCAATGACTATATCGGCATATTGGCAGCGCGCCACCTCACCATAAAATATTATCCCGACTATTCCAGGTCCGTATATAGTGTCGTCGAAGGCGACAACTATGTGAACATGAAAATATCGGAAGAGACAATCAAGGTCATATCCAAACTTGTGAGGTCTTCCCTGTCTGGCCTGCCCGTTCGCGAGGACGGATACATCAGCGTCAGCCGTGTAATCGCCGCAGCGGCCAGGACCTTCGTAAAGGAATGGATCAACGGCAGCTGCGACATTTACGAAATGACCGAAAATTCCATAGAGGGCGCGGAATTGTGCATATTGGGTGCCGCTTCCCGATGCACGTCCGCGTGGAGACCCCTGTCCGCATGGGCCGAAGGCGAGAGGATGCCCGTCGCCTTATGATCCTGCGCGCAGACAATGCTGAGCTCCAAATTAACCGCTGGCAGGATCGGCCGGGATCGCTGAACGGCTGAGAAGATGGTGGTGATGTCTTGTGCGGACCATCGGTCGTAGGTGGGCGCCTCCAAAAACCCTCGCGTTTGACCGCCTGATCTGATTCATTGCGCCTGATAGGAGGCAGGGATGCGGCAAGCAGGATTGTTCGGATTATCGGATCATCTGAAGCGGCTATCTGCGCGCGGCGATCCGCTGGAGGAACTGGGCCGGATCGTCGACTTCGAGGCATTTCGCCCGGTTTTGGTGGCAGTCCGAGAGATCAAAGAAACCAAGCTGCCCTGCCATCGCCGTCGCCTTCAGGTCATGGTGATAGTGAATCAGGTCAACCTCTCAGATGCCGGGGTTTTTCGAGCCGTCCAGCCGGCTGTCAAACCGCATCTTCAAATCCTACCCGTGGCCAGGCCGAGAACCTGATCAAACAGCATAAAACTCAGCTCAGCAGCGACCGCACCTCGTGCCGGTCGGCCAATGCAAACCAGATGCGGTTGGT
>NZ_JBHSFZ010000035.1:0-1229 GCF_042654265.1 Sphingobium tyrosinilyticum
TGGACTTGTAACGGTTTTGTGCCGGTCACTTGAGAGTTTAAGGCTCATTCAAGGAGACCGACGAGATGATCAAGCATAGCGAAGAGTTCAAGCAGGAGGCGGTGCGCATTGCGCTGACCAGCGGGTTGCCGCGCGAACGGGTCGCGTCGGATTTGGGGATCGGCAAATCGACGCTGAACAAATGGGTGTCGCACTATCGCCCCTCGGATCTGGTGGCAGCGCCGCAGGCAGATCTGGCTCGAGAGAATGAACGGCTTCGTTTGGAGAACCGTATCCTCAGGGAGGAGAGGGAAGTCCTAAAAAAGGCCACTCAGTTCTTTGCGAGCCAAAGGTCGTGAGGTTCGCCTTTGTGCATAGCTGGCGGCACCGTTGGCCAGTGGAGTTGATGTGCCGTGTCCTACAGGTGAGTGAGCGCGGCTATCGGTCCTGGCGGTCGCGCCCGATCAGCCATCGGGAACGGACAGACATGAGGGTGCTGGCCCATATCCGGGAGCAATATAGTCTGAGCCTTGGCAGTTATGGTCGCCCCAGGATGACGATGGAGCTCAAGGAAGCAGGGCTCGACGTTGGCGAGCGCCGGGTTGGCCGCCTCATGCGGATCAACGGGATCAAGCCAGTCCGCACACGCAAGCACAAGGTCACGACGGACAGCCACCATCGCCTGGGTGTCGCGGCGAACTGGCTAGACGGAGATTTTGCGGCCGATGCGCCCAACCGGAAATGGGCGGGCGACATCACCTATGTCTGGACATCGGAAGGCTGGCTCTACCTTGCCGTCATCCTCGACCTGCACAGCCGTCGTGTTGTTGGCTGGGCTGTCAGCGATAGGATGAAGAAGGATCTGGCGATCCGGGCGTTGGATATGGCGGTGCGGCTGCGTCAGCCGCCTGAAGGCTGCATTTTCCACTCCGATCGCGGCAGCCAATATTGCTCTTATGATTATCAGAAAAAGCTGCAGGCCTATGGCCTGCGTCCATCTATGAGCGGCAAGGGAAATTGTTACGACAATGCCTCCGTCGAGACATTCTTCAAATCCCTGAAGGCCGAACTCATCTGGCGGCAGAATTGGCCAACCCGCCGGCAAGCTGAAGCCGCCATCTTCCAGTACATCAACGGCTTCTACAATTCCCGTCGCCGCCATTCATACCTGGGCGGCATCAGCCCACTCGCGTTCGAAGCCAAGGTGGCATAATGAGATAGGTGACCGGCGCAAAACCGTTACAAGTCCA
>NZ_JBHSFZ010000036.1:0-5428 GCF_042654265.1 Sphingobium tyrosinilyticum
AGATCGTCTCATCATCCATATTCATCTGTCCCGTCCTCCTTCCGGAGGGGGCCAGTTTTCAGTGACGCGAGGGGGTCAGTTTTGCATGTCGCCTAACAGATTCGAGTGGGCGGTTTCGATTTGAAGCGCGACATCCATGGCTTCGTCATAGGTCCGACCTACAGCGAATTGCGTCACCTTGCCGCCACGCCTTGCTCAATAGCGGACCATCGCCTATCCACCCAAGTGGGACATCCGGACACTCAATGAGCACCCGCTTGACTCCCCCTGTTGTGCATCTCACCTTTCCTGCATGTGCAACCGAGCTGAACGCGGCGACACGCAGAAGGTGCTGAACCTGTTCGGTGCTAGGAAAGGCGCGCGTTTCAACGAGGGACCGCTTCAGACCCATCCAGCCCAGCCCGGCACAGTTATTCGCCTCGAGGATGGTGAGCGGGTGCTGGAGCAGATGACCTGGGGCTTCCCTGTCGCGCTCCCCAGCAAGCGAGACCCGACGAAGAAGAACAAACCGAAGCCCGTGAACAATGCCCGGTTCGACAAGCTGGGCACCTTTTGGAAGCGCTGGACGGTCAACCCGAGGAATCGCTGCCTGATCCCGACCGCGCGGTTTGCCGAAGCGATCGGCGAGCCGCGCCGCATGACCGAGGCATGGATCTCAGTGAAGGATCAGCCAATCTTTGCCTGGGCGGGGCTGTGGTCGAACAGTGATGAATGGGGCTCAGTTTATACCGGCGTCATGACGGAAGCCTGCATCGAACTGATGGATGTTCATGATCGCTCGCCGGTCATTATCGACCCGGAGCATTGGGACACATGGCTGCATGCGCCCCTCGAAGAACTATATCAGTTCCACCAGCCATACCCGGGTGAACGCCTGCTTGTTGAGCGCACCGACAATCTATGGTTCCAGCGGCCGGGCAGCACGCCCGCCTCTCCTACATTCCTGTGAACGGGGAATGAGCGGGGTATTCGCGCGTTGTTCGCCCCAAAGGAGAGATTCCATGAGCGACGACAAGACCAAGACCGGCCCCCGTGATGCCAATCGGGTTTCGATGGGCGAGGACTATAAGGTTTAATATTGGACCAAGCGGTTCAACGTGTCGCGCGACCAGTTGCAGGACGCTGTGCGGGAAGTGGGGAACGGCGTCGATCAGGTCGCGGAATATTTCCAGCGCAAGGGGTGAGAGCCAGCCAGCCTCAAAATTCCAGATCGCGCCGCTCCATTTCTTCGATGAGGGCCTGACTCTCCGGACTCAGATGCTCATGATCCTCGCAGGAACACCAGGCGCGGATGAGTTCGTCGTCTCGCATTTGAGCAAGTTCTAGAGTGTCGTGAGGATCATCCATGCTCAGCCCCTTGCTTCACAGCCACTGATGAAGGCGGCTGACGCTACGGCAAGTGACGGTTAACGTCGTTCGGGTCGCTAAGTTCCTCGCAAGCACCCCGCCTGTCGTTCCGGGTTCATCACCTCAGCCACGGCGTCATAGCTTTCCTCCAGCTCCAGCTGCCGTCCGTCAGCGAACACGACCAGCGTCCCGTTATCGGAGGGTTGGAAATAGTCGATTTGCGCCATGTTCACGGTAACGGGGTTGCCATCGACCAGGGTAAACTCCGCCACAGCGGGAGCTTCGGTCATTGATAGCCCCCTTCCTGCTCGCGCTTCTCGGCTGCATCCTCCTGGGCATCCTCCATGTCCCTCTTCTCCTCATCTTGCTGAGACTGCTGCACTTCAGCGTCCTTGGGATCTGGAACCATGATTACCCCCAATTGCATATTGGCAACGGGCCGCACTGGCGAAGGTTCCGCGACCCTTACCGCCGTGCAAACGAAGTGCTACGTCCCCGCGCGCAGCCGTTCGCGGATGCAAAAAAATACCCCATCTTTCGACGGGGCTGAGCAACAGCTCGTTAGAGAATGCCCGCTGCCACACGATGGGGCTGTTCTACGGATGCCTTCGCCTCCGGTTCCGACCGTCCCAACATGTGTTAGCAAATGCAGCATGGGGCTGCGGATCTGGCCCCTCATACTTCGATCAGTTCAACCGTGCCGGTTAAGGTGCTGCCAACTTCGATTGGATAAAACAGAATGAATGAGCCAGCTTCGAGGCTCAGAGCATTTTCGCTAGCCCAATCCTGAAGCTCAAGAAATACGGCTTCTTCCACGCGCCATTTAAGATTTGCGCCCGGGATCGGGATTTTACGGGAATATTCTGTGTAAAAGTCCGCAAGAAAACGCATAGCCACCCCCAGCCGTGAGGCTGGAGAGCTACTCTGCTATGACGACAAGCTTCCACAAACTCGGTTAAATCCAGGTAATTTTCCGTAGTTCAGTAACAGCTCGCGCTACGCTAATGGCCCCTGCTTCGTTCCGGATGATCGCCCTTCGCCTCAGGCTGCTTTTTCCCGGTGTCGATCGTCGTCTTCAGACCACTATCTGCTCCGGTTTTTACGGCAGTGTCAGGTCTGTCTCCCTTGCCGCCGTCGCCGCCCCTGCTGCCACCCCCACCGCCGCCAGATGATGCAGCTATTGCTGTAGACGTTAGTGAGGTGGACAGCATGATCGTCATCGCAGGAGGCACTGTGACAGCAAAACGCCCGCAGTTTTGAAGAAAGCGCCGACGATCTTCACGCGCGCTCAAGCTAGTATCTTCCTCAGACATTACGGACCCCCATCGATCATCAACACCCGGGCATAGCATCGGAAGGCAGCCTTCGTTCCTTGGTCAAGAGTCGTACATCCTTGGTATTATGAGCCTGCGCATATCCACGGCCTGGCCGCGTTCCTGGCAGAGATAGAAATGCTCTGCCTCTTCCTTCGGATGCGGATGTTCCCATCGCAGCGCGTGCAACTCCTCGCGAGACATATCGCCGATCATAGCAGCTCCATCACAGTCGCATGGCGCAGCTTCTCTTCGCCCCGCAAGTGCCGCACCCGAGCCTGCAGCTTCGGCTCCAACCACCGCGCAGCCTTACGCTTCTCCGTCTTCACCGGAGGGCTCGATCGCTCCAACTTCTCCGCCGCTGCCCAAAACCGGTCGCGCTCGGTGGCGGTAAGCGTCAGCATGGCTCCGCCGACATATTCAAGCCCGTGGGGCGTCTCGCGCGCGCAGAGGGCAGTTGTGGGCCCGGGTCCCTGCTCCATCCCAACGATGATGAAGTGATCTTCTGTAAACGCCTTGGTCTTGAGACAGGACGTGCTGTAACCGCTGCGGTAGCGACTGTCCGCCAGCTTGGAGACGATGCCCTCCAGTTCTAGCTCTTCTGCCTGTTGGAAAAACTCGGGTCCGTGTCCGATGATGTGTTCGCTGACCTGGATGCGGAAGGCGGGGTCATGCTCCCCGATGAGCTCTTGCAACCAAGATCGTCGATCGATGCACCGCTCGCGACCGCGACTCCTGCCGTTCGAGTCGGGTTCCTCAGGCTATGACAACAAGAAAAGGGCCGCCCACGAGAGGCGGCCCCATTCTGCGTCGGTATCAGATCAGCGCTGCTGTCCACCCTGATCATCACGGCGTTCCTGCTGGCCGCCGCCCTGCTGCCGCCGCTGCTCATCCTGCTGATTTTGCTGGCCGGGGTTCCGGTCCTGCTGGCCGCCTTGTTGCCGGCCGCCTTGTCCGCCTCCGGTATCCTGCTGTTGCTGTCCAGGATTTTGGTTCTGACGTCCGCCCTGCTGGTTGCCCTGATTTTGATCCGCCATTTTGACGATCCTCTCATGTGCCGGGATGGCGGCCCTTCATACCGTATGATGGGAAGATGGACCGCTCGGGAGCGGTGAAGGGAGGCGCCGTAGCGCCGAGCCACCGCCTTGCTGAGACAGGTGGTGAGCCGCTTTGCATCGGCTTCGTGGAGGCATGTGTTTCTCGCCCAACGACTCGCAGGAGAGGCCGTGGTGAGAACGTCCGACGACGCCGCAAATCTACCGCAGCAGGACGCCCGCAAGGCGATTGACGCACTGCTCCGGGGCGATTGCCCCGACGCGATCCAAATCGAGCAAGAGATCGCCTTTCGGCATCCGCTGCGCGCCCTGGCGCTGATGCGCGCTCCATCTGTCATGCATTAGCCATCAACGCTAATCATTGCCTACGTGACGGCTGCCCGGAGCGATAATCCATTAGCTGATCGACGCGGCTCGCAATGTACTTCCATGCGTCCACGCCAGCGCTATCGCCTGCTGTGGCTAGTTCGCCAATCCGATTAGCGATGTGCAAAGGCGCGCAGCCGCGGTGCTGCTTGAGGACCTGCTGAGCGCAGGCCCATAGCTACCAATCATCCAGTAACACCCACCCCTCCGAACTGCCGTCCTACCGCGAGTCCCGAATGCCGGTACTTTCTCTTATGATGTGAGGGGCAGCAAGGGCTGCGATCAGTTCGGGACGAAAAGGCTACCGAAGGCGCAGATCGTCAACGCGAGAAGCAGTGCGAACTCCAGCCGAAGAGGCCAAGGGTTGCGACGTCGGATCAAGTCGCCGTAGCGATCCTTCCAGCGATAGCGGCTCATCGGCAGTCCCTCGCCAGCAGCCCACCGTCGTCCCACTTGGCGACATACTGCGCATGACCGCGCCTGATCTGCTCGCAGGCGACGTTCCGCCCGCCGATATAGACCTGCGCGAGCGTCCGGCCATAGCGATCCTGCCCCACGCGCTGAACGCTGATTTTTTCGCCCATCATTGCCTGAAGGCTGCGCTTGCTGGCTTGCCCATCACCGGGGACGCACGCTCTGCCCGGTCGGCAACCGTGGATCTCAGGAGCGTCGATGCCGAGCAGGCGGACACGTTCTCCACCTATACGCAGGGTATCGCCGTCCACGACGGTAACGGCAGCAGAGAGGAGGATGCCAGCGATCATCGCGGCAGGAATAAATTCCGCAAGCTGGAGGTCAAGCACGAAGTTACTTCCCCCTGACCTCTACTTTTTAGTACAATAAGCAGAACCACCATGTTCGTTGAAAATCCGCAGAAACGAGCAGTTTTGGCCAGATTCGGCTGCCGAGGGGTTGTCCAGGTTGTGGTACAGTGTGGGTGATTAGGGTCACCGCCAATCACCTAAGACTCTCTGAAGAGTGCGTCAGCTTGGCCACGGGAGACTTGTGGAGGAAGACCAGCAGGGGAGCGGCGGAAAGAAATTTTGTCAGAAGGAACGGCGTCTGAACGGGAGCTTGTTCGATTGCTTGGTCACTTACGCAGAGCGGGTAAGCACGATCTTTATGGCAAATCAAAGCCATTGGTAAGCGACGTTCTGGCTCGCTAATGGTGCTCCAGTGCTCCGATACACGCGCATCCTCAAGCACGATCAGGTCGTAGCATTGAGAGAGACTAGGTAATGACCGAAGGTCGCGTCCGTCAACGTGGTGTAATTGGGGTGTGGCCTCGGGCCGCATCGATCAGGCGGCTTTCGGTGTAATCTGTAGCGGCGGCGTCTCCTCGATCAG
>NZ_JBHSFZ010000037.1:0-2331 GCF_042654265.1 Sphingobium tyrosinilyticum
TGTCAACGGCACAGTAATTTTCCCCAGAACGGGCAAAGTAAAATTCCCCACTTTGCGGTTTGAGGTTCACGATGTGGGCATGGGTGCAGCTCCATCTTTGGGTGGTCGCCCGCGGCGACGAGGTTCTGTCGGCGCCGGTGGTGTGATGCGAGCAGTCGAGCGAACATGCTCAGGCAGCAGGTCGGCATGGCGCCTGAGCCGATAGCTTGAACCATCGATCTGGATGACGATAGCGTGGTGCAACAAGCGGTCGAGCAGCGCGGTGGCGACGACTGGGCTGCCGAAGATTTCACCCCATTCGGCAAAGCCTCGGTTTGAGGTGAGGATCATCGCTCCCTTTTCGTAGCGCGCGTTCACTAGCTGGAAGAACAGGTTGCCACCGCCGGGTATGACCGGGAGGTACCCGATCTCGTCAACGATGAGCAGAGAAGGCCTGCAGTAGAAGCGGATCCTCTCACGCAGCGAGCCCTCCCGCTCGGCCTTCGCAAGCGCGCCGATCAGGTCGGCAAGCGTGATGAACGAGACGCTCTTGCCGGCTTTGACGGCTTCCAGGCCGAGTGCGCTGGCCAGGTGGCTCTTGCCGGTGCCGGGCGGCCCCAGTAGGTGGACGACCTCACAGCGCGCGACGAAGTTCAGTTCGGCAAGCGCCAGGATGC
Organism: Sphingobium tyrosinilyticum; assembly: GCF_042654265.1. Classification (NCBI taxonomy): domain Bacteria; kingdom Pseudomonadati; phylum Pseudomonadota; class Alphaproteobacteria; order Sphingomonadales; family Sphingobiaceae; genus Sphingobium; species Sphingobium tyrosinilyticum. Next base: position 657 of record NZ_JBHSFZ010000037.1, read on the forward strand.
GGGCTTTGTCGAGCGAGGGCTGGAACGAGAAGTCGTATCCGGTGAGAGTTTTGACGGTGTTAAGCCGGCCCATTCGCAGGGCGGTCCGGATCCGCCGATCCTCGCGGAACGTCAACTCCTCGAGCAGTAGCTGTTCGACCAGCTCGAGCGCGGTGATCTCGCCGCGATCGAGGCGGGAGACGCAGATGTCGACGACCTCGATAGCCCGCGGCATTTTGAGGCCCACCATACTGGTCTTGATGCGATCAAGCAGCGACGCTGTCGGATCGGGAAGAAGCGAGCTCATGCTGTTGCTCCCGACGCCGCCAGCTGCTGACCGACGGCGGCGTAGAAGTCGAGCGACCGGCGCGTGACCTGTTCGCCGGTAAAGCCATGCGGTATCGGGTTTTCTTCTTTGGGGCGGTATTGGCGCCGGTGGCCTTCCAGAAGCGAGCGCTGCCGGCGCCCCTCGAGCAGCGGATGTCGTGCGATCAGCCGATTGTCTTCGAAGATCTGGATTTCGTCCGCCAAGCTGTGAACCTCGACCACGCGCCGTCGCGTTGCGTCGGGCACCGAGTAATAATTGCCGCCGACGCTCACCATGCCTTCATGACTGATCCTGCGTTCAAGCTTGAGAACCGCGCCAAAGGGGATCAGCGGCAAGGTTTGCAGCGTTGGCCGCTCCTCGGCGAACGCCTCATTGACAACACGATCGGTGGAGGCGTGAACACGCGGGTTGGCGACGTTGCCAAGCCAGTTACCGAACTGGAGGTTGAGATCATCGAGATCGCGGAACGTGCCGCCCAGGAAGAAGTCTTCCCGGATGTAGCGGAACGGCCGCTCGACCTTGCCTTTGGTTTCAGGGCGGTAGGCGCGGCAGGCTTTTGGCAGGAAGCCATAATGATGAGCAAACTCCCCGAGCGTCCGGTTGTAGACGACGCGACCATCCTCATCCTCGCCAAGAACGGCGGTCTTCATACGATCGTAGAGGATTTCGCGCGGCACGCCGCCTATCGCCTCGAACGCGGCTCTGTGGCACGCCAACACGGTCTGCATCGTTTGGCGCCGGGCGAAGCGCCCCCAAATCAGGCGGGAGAAGCCCAGCACCATCGAGAACAACCACACGATCTGGACGCTGTCCGGCGAGCTGGTAAATCGCACCCGGAACTGGGCAAAATCGACCTGCGCCTGTTGGCCCGGCGGCGTCTCGAAGCGCACGGCGAAGGCGCCACCACCGCCTGCCGGTCGCAAGGTACGCACCGTATCGCGCACGGTGCTGTAGCCGCCGGTGTAACCACGCTCGCAAATCTCGCGCAGAAGGCGCCGTGCGCTCAACCCAGGATAAGCCTCAAGTCTCGCCTTCAGATAATCCATCCAGGGGTCAAGCAAACGGTCGCGCGGTTGCCGGGGGCCGTAGCTGGGCACCTCGATGCCACGGGCAATATATTTACGGACGGTCTTACGGTCGATGCCGACCTGACGGGCGATAGCCGCCACCTTGAGGCCTTGGCGATGTAAATCCAGGATCATTATCAGATCTCCAAGCTTCTTCATCGTGGCGTGCCTCCCGTCAGGAGGATCATGCCCGATTATTCGCTTTGGCCCTTGTCCGGGGCTCGCCCCGGACAAGGGCCAATCAGAAGAAGTGGGGAATTTTCAAATGTCCGATCCGGGGCATTTTACTCCGCCATCAACA
>NZ_JBHSFZ010000038.1:0-1586 GCF_042654265.1 Sphingobium tyrosinilyticum
TCGGCTAACGACCCAGGCTGTGTGGAAACGTCTTCGTTGCTCTGGTTGATAGATGGTCCGAGCCGAGTTTGGACGGCGTTGTCTTAGCCGGCGATGGCACTCAGCAGGTTACGGCTTCCCATGATATTGAGGACGCGGGTGAGGTTATAGGCGAGGACATGGAGGGCCATTTCGGTGGAAACGCGCGTCTTGGTCCTAGTGAGGAAATGTGTGTAGCCCATTCGAGCCTTGAGGGTGCCAAAGGGATGCTCGGCGGTCTGGCGCCGGATGCGCATGGCGTCCGGATTGGCATCGAGCCGGTGCTGCATCGCGTCGATCACATCTTCATGCTCCCATCGGGAGATGCGGCGCTCTTTGCCGGGCGTACAGCGCGATTTGATCGCGCAGGTTTGGCAGGTGCTGGCCCAGTATCGATTTATCTTTAGACCTCTTTCCTCACTCTGGAGGCGGTTTTTCAGCAGTTCTCCTGCGGGACAGCGATAGACATCTTGCTCGGGCACATAGACAAAATCCGGCTTTCCGAAGCGACCTTCATATCTGGCTCTTGAGGTCAGTGGCTTTGGTAGGGTGACGGTGACGCCAGCCTGTTCACTGGCGAGGATCTGCTCGCTCGAAAAATAGCCACGATCGGCCACTACATCCAGCCGATCCACACCCAGGACCGTCTTGGTCGTTGTCGCCATGCCGCTCAGTTGAGCCCGGTCGCTGCCGACATTCGTCACTTTGTGGGCAACGATGATGTGGTGCTCGGTATCGACCGCAACCTGGACGTTATACCCGACCATTCCGGTCCCACGACCGCTGGTCGCCATGGAACGAGCGTCAGGATCAGTCAGTGAAATCTGCTGATCCGGCGCAGCCAGCATGTGCTCCTCCAGCCCATCGAGACGTTTCATCTCCTCCTCAAGCCTGGCAATCTTCTCCTTCAGGCGATCCGTTTTTGCGGCCAGGACGTCTGTCGGCTCCTGCCTGTCTGCCGTGTCCAGTTGCGAGAGATAGCGTGCAACGCTTTCTTCGATCTGCTCCCGGCGCCGCGCCAGCTTGGCTGCAGTGAAGTTGCGGTCGCGATTATTGACCGCTTTGAACTTGCTGCCGTCAATGGCAACGCTGCCACTCGTGAGCAGGGCCATCTCCCGGCAGAGCAAGACGAAACGGCCACAAACTCGGCGGATCGCAGGACCATTATCGCGTCGGAAATCGGCAATCGTCTTGTGATCGGGTACAAGCCGGCCCACCAGCCACATCAGCTCGACATTGCGGTCAGCCTCCCGCTCCAGGCGTCGGCTCGACTGAACCCGATTAAGATATCCGTAGATGTAGAGCTTGAGGAGGACCGACGGGTGATAAGAAGGCCGCCCTGTCGCGGCAGGCTGCGCACCGTCAAATCCAAGCACCAGAAGATCGAGCGTATCAACGAACGCATCGATCACTCGAACCGGATTATCAACCCCGATCCAATCATCTACGCAGGGCGGAAATAACGTCGTCTGCTTGCGATCAGCGCCAGAAATAAAGCGACCCATATGATCCCCCAAACCGTGGGAGCATCATACCATATCCGCCGCGTTTCCACACAGTCTGGACCA
>NZ_JBHSFZ010000039.1:0-3622 GCF_042654265.1 Sphingobium tyrosinilyticum
CCGCAGCAAAGCGCAAGAGCGTGAACCGCAATCGTTCAGGGGGTCAACTTTGGAAGCCTATCACCCCAAAACTAGGGTCAACATTGCAGGCTTATTCACAGATAGTTGAAGGAACTGGCAACGATCCGCGCGAAACCGCGCTCGTCTCCAGACAGATCAGCAGTGTAGGTATTCAGGCAATGAGCGGCGCGGCCGGCGGCCTTCAATGCAGCGAGAACGACTGAAGAATCGAGTCCTCCCGACATGAAGACCAGCGGGCGCTCATAGGCAGCGCAAAGCGACGCGACCGTATCGCACACCACCTCTCTGACGCTATCGGCCGCCCGCGCATTCCCCGGCTCACGGGGATCTGGACAATGATCCCAGGGGGACCAGAAGGGACGCTCGACCAGCTGGGTGACCCGTCCCGTCAGCGCCATACCCGGCCGCAAATCGAAAATGCCCGAAAGGCAGGTTTCTTCCGCATAATAGCCGTCCGAGGCTATGAAGTCGCGGACGCGGTCGCTGGCGATCGTGAAGCGATCGCCGAGCAGCTTGACATCGTTGCTGATACGAAGGCCGCTCGGCACAGCCTTGTAATAGGCAGAGAGTGCTCCAGAAGGGTCGCGGGCCACCAATGGACCGTCGCCATTTGCGCTATCACACACAAGCACATAGGAGCCCCAGAAATGGGTGCTGATTGCCTCAAGCATTTCCGTCTGCCCGGTCGCCTCCCAATTCAGAAGGCTATCCAGCGCCCTTTCGCGGCCCTTGCGAGGAAAGAAGGCGCCCATAATCACACCCACACCTCCGGGCAGAAGCGTGAAGGGCAGACCAGGCGAAATGCCAATCGCCACTCGATCGCTTGTGAAGACCGTCAGCAGCCCGGCCTCCGCGATCCGACCTTGCGCGCCAGGCAACCTATCCGCCACCACAAGATAGCGCTCTGCCATCATGACGCGAATACCGGGGTAAACTGAGCGACATGCTCATGATGGTCGTCGAGTACGGTGACGCCGCGCTGAAGCCAGCAATGCGCCTGGAAAGGCAGGAGACGAACTCCGAAAACGAGCGCCGCGCCATAGCCGCAGCGTTGCATCTGGCGTCGGATCAACAAGGATTGCGACAGGCATTGATCCTTTGCCCCGAATATCCGGCCTGCGGCGTGAACCGCCTCGACAATCTGGGCGATATCTTCTGCTCCCCGTTCGCTCCGTTCGTAAAGGAGATTGCTCAGATCTTGTGTGAGCAAGCGCCGGAGCCCTTTCTTGGCCAGTACCCGTTTTACATATACACGATCGAACAGGGCGACCGGCGACCGAACGGCCCTGGTGTACCGCGCCGCGCGGGTCGCGAGCGATCGCTCAGCCACCGGCACGCGGACGGCGCGAATATCGTTATCGCCGACCGCATCGCAAATAATCCGAGCCGCAATAAGGCTCTTAATATGGTGCTGATCAATACTTTGCCCTTGGGCCAGCGCCAGAAAAGCCTCATTGAGTTTTGGCGATAGACAAAAATAGCGGTCGCTGGCGATTGCCAGGAAAATCGCCTGGTTTGCGCCGACGCCGTATGAGAGACCATCCGCCAAGACAAATCCCACAGCACCCTCCTTGCCAAGAAAAGGGGCACGCGGCTGCGTGCCCCTTCCCCTTCACTCGTCGGCGAGGCCCATGCTCTCGCGCGCGAAGTTGGTGAGAATGTCCTCCTGGACACCGAAAGGACCCCGGGTCAGTTCGGTAACCGAGCCGAGTTCGATGATGTCGGACTGGCCGACCGTTTCGTCGTCACGCATCGTTTCACTCCTCATAACAGCCGCAATGGTGCGGCCATCAAAAGGTAGTTCAGCGACGGATATATATCGCAGCTTATAAAGCGCCGATCCGGCGCAAGCGACCGAAAGTTCTTTTGGAATTCGTCACTAACGCCCGAGATTTCCAGTCTGAATAAGATCATCACTCGATAAAAAAATGCTCGACGATCGTGCGGGCACAGCGACGATGATGGGCCAGAAGTTGTCGCCGAAGACGCACACGATCGTGCTGCTGCGCAAGATTATGAATGGTAACGCATTCCAGCAGCGCCCTTCTGCTGCCGCGGCATTGATATGTGCGAATCCATCTCAGGCGTTCATTCGCCTGTTCGCCCCAGGCCAGGATGGCCTTGTTGTTGGAGGCGACGAAGAGAGTGATGAGAATTTTTTCGAGAAGCTGCACGGCTTCTTCAGCAGTGGGCTCTCCGGCGAGCGGTTGATCGTCCACCCTCATTGCCGGCGACCCGCTCCAGCGTTGCAAGCACACCACCAACAGCTTCTGGCTAAGGTCAAGAATATCGAGCAACATATCCCGGCTGCTCAGCTTCACATGAAAGCCCTCGACCGTCATCTCGACGAGACCTTCGCCTACCAGGCGATAGATCGCCTCGCGCACGGGCGTAATGCTCGCCTCATACCGGCCGGCAATCTTCGTCGCCGTCAGCTTGGCGCCAGATGTAAAGTGGCCGCCGAGAATGTCGGCCTTCATTGTCCGGTAGATGCGATCATGCGTGATCGGCTCGGGTGCGGGCATTGATGACTTACGCACCTTCGGGTAGCTGCGGCGACCACCAGCGCGGCGTCAGCTTCTGCTTCATCCGCGTAAGATTTCGCCTCGCGATGAGGTCGATGCATTCGCGCTCGATATCGTGGTAATCGCCGTATGTCAGTTCGCGAGGAAACTCCATCTGGTGCCCACGGAATAGAAACGGCAAAAATATATAGCCTGTCGTAAGCTGGAGATGTTCAGCGCAGACGACGTGAAAATCGAGGCGGGAACTTGGATTTCCAGATTCGATTTCTTGCAGCCAACGTCGGCTGATGCCAATCTCACGCGCGAACTGCGCCTGCGTGATCCCGTTTCGTCTACGCGCCTGTTCGATACGGCTTCCGGACAACTCCTTCACGAAGTTGAGAAGCGGACTATTCGCTAGCGCAGTCGCCTTGTCTGGTGACATGTGCCCCCTTCTTTGGAGAATGAGCCGCCATGGAATCCCTGTGATCGGACCATAAGCAGCGCTCGCAGTACCGCAACATAAAGTGTCGCCGATCCGGCGAGTCTTCGTCCGGCGAAATCAAGGACTTCACCCCTGCGCACGACCACTGCCCGGCCAAGCTAACTGCGCCGTGCAAAGTAGCGCCGCCCAACAATCGATGCGCCTGGTCGGAAATATGATCGAGATTTGCGCACTGTAGTGCGCATTGGGCAGCAAAATGCGCTTTGCGCACTCAAATGCTCCCGTGGTTGCCGCGATGCTTCCGTTCGGCCATCCACCTCTCATCGGACAAGATGCGAAGCGCAAATGCCCTGTGACCACCTTAGTGTCGAACATGAGGCAGAATGGAGCTTCGCCCCAAATGTGGGAGTTCGCGATGATAGTTGCCTTTACCTCTCTGGTTGCGACCAGCCTTGCGGTCCATGCGGCCACACTCTCCCGGCCAGAACGGCATAGTGACGATGGGCTTCCAATCTCGGCTACGCCACGCCAGCATGTCGTTGCCGAAGGCGGTGGACTTGTAACGGTTTTGTGCCGGTCACTTGAGAGTTTAAGGCTCATTCAAGGAGACCGACGAGATGATCAAGCATAGCGAAGAGTTCAAGCAGGAGGC
>NZ_JBHSFZ010000040.1:0-1422 GCF_042654265.1 Sphingobium tyrosinilyticum
GCTAGCGTCCGCGGTGATGGTGTAATTTCCCGGTGTAGATGACGGCGTTGCCGGGGGTGGGGCCGAGGCCCCACCCCCGGCGGCCCATCTGGTGGCCACCGGGCTCATCGGTAAGGTGGAGGTGTCGAAGCTTCACCCTAACCGAGGAGTTGATCCCGATGACCGAAGACAGATTACCGCTTGCCGAGCTGATGGCGAAGAGCGGAGATGGCGACTTTCTTCGCACCGTCGCCGAGAGCGTGCTGCAGATCATCATGGAGGCCGACGTCGACGGCCTGATTGGCGCTGGACGTCATGAGCGATCCAGCGACCGCAGCACATGGCGCAATGGCTACCGCGACCGCAGCCTGGACACCCGGCTCGGAACGCTGAACCTGAAAATCCCCAAGTTGCGGACCGGGGCTTACTTCCCTGGCTTTCTCGAACCGCGCAAGACCGCTGAAAAGGCGCTGGTGTCGGTGATCCAGGAGGCGTGGATCGCCGGCGTCAGTACCCGCCGGGTCGACGAACTGGTCCAGGCAATGGGGATGAGCGGCATCTCCAAGTCGTCGGTGTCGAAGCTGTGCAAGGACATCGACGAGCGCGTGAACGCCTTCCTCAAGCGTCCGCTGGTCGGCGATTGGCCATATTTGTGGCTCGACGCCACCTACCTCAAGGTCCGCGAGGGCGGCAGGATCGTCAGCGTCGCCGCAATAATAGCTGTTGCGGTCACCACCGAGGGCAAGCGCGAGATCGTGGGCCTGCACATCGGCCCGAGCGAGGCCGAGCCATTCTGGTCGACCTTCCTTCGCGACCTCGTCCGGCGCGGCTTGAAGGGGGTGAAGCTGGTCATCTCCGATGCCCATGAGGGCCTGAAAGCCGCCATCACCCGCGTCGTCGGGGCGACCTGGCAAAGGTGCCGCGTTCACTTCATGAGGAACGCGCTGGCGCATGTGCCCAAGGGCCAGAACACGGTCGTCGCCGCCGCGATCCGCCAGGTCTTCCTCCAGCCCGACCATGCCGCCGCGACCCAGACATGGCGCCACGTCGCTGACCAGTTGCGCGGACGCTGGCCCAAGCTCGGCGACTGCATGGATGCCGCCGAGCACGACGTGCTCGCTTATATGACCTTCCCCGAACAGCACCGGGTCAAATTACATAGCACAAATCCGCTCGAAAGGCTCAACAAGGAGGTCAAGCGCCGCGCCGACGTCGTCGGCATCTTCCCCAACGAGGATAGCATCATCCGCCTGATCGGCGCCGTGCTGCTCGAACGAAATGACGAATACCAACTCCAACACCGATACATGCAACTCGAGGGAATGACCGCCCTCGCAACACCACTGATCGAGGAGACGCCGCCGCTACAGATTACACCGAAAGCCGCCTGATCGATGCGGCCCGAGGCCACACCCCAATTACACCACGTTGACGGACGCGACC
>NZ_JBHSFZ010000041.1:0-13843 GCF_042654265.1 Sphingobium tyrosinilyticum
AGCATTATGTGGATTTCGGACCGACCCTGGCGCGTGAGTATCTGGCGGAGCGTCATGATATCGCGGTGGGCTGCGAGACATTGCGGCAGATGATGATCGACGCGGGAATCTGGAAGGATCGCGCCGCGCGGCGTTCTCGACCTTATCAACCGCGCCACCGGCGGGAATGCCGCGGCGAGCTGGTCCAGATCGACGGTTCGGAGCATGCCTGGTTCGAGACTCGCGGTCCCAAATGCACGCTGCTTGTCTACATCGACGACGCGACCAGCGAGCTGTTGCACCTTAAGATGGTCGAGAGCGAGAGCACCTTTTCCTACATGGAAGCGACCCGCGAATATATCGAGCAGCACGGCAAGCCGGTGGCCTTTTATTCCGATAAACACACGGTCTTTCGTAACCCCAAGGCGACCGCAAAGGGTGATGGGATGACACATTTCGGGCGCGCGCTCGATGCGCTGAACATCGAGATCATCTGCGCCAACTCGCCGCAGGCCAAGGGCCGGGTCGAGCGAGCCAACGGTACCTTACAGGATCGCCTGATCAAGGCGATGCGCCTGGAAGGTATCTCGTCGATCGAAGAAGCGAACGTCTTTCTGCCGAGCTACATGGTTGGGCACAATGCGCGCTTCGCTCGTCCGGCCGCAGACAGTCGCGATTTACACCGACCTCTGGCACCGCGGGATGATCTGCGCTCTGTCATGGTCTGGCGCGAACAGCGGACAGTCACTGCTGCGCTGACGCTGCACTATAACAAAGTTCTGTTCCTCTTGGAGCCGAACCCGTTCAGCAAGGAACTGGTGCGCAAGCGCGTGGATGTCTGTGAATATCCTGACGGCACAGTCGAGATCCGCCACGATGGGCGCTCCCTTCCCTATAGCCTGTTCGACAAGATGCCCCGGATCAATCAACCTGCCATCGTCGATAACAAGCATCTCGACGCGGCACTGGCGCTAGCAAAGGAAATCCAGGCGATCGCGCCGCATCACCGGCAGCGGAACAACTATGCCCCTGCTCGCCGCGACCAGCCCGCGCATTTGTTCCCCGAACCGGAGGCGCCGGCGAAGATCGACGGACGCCGGTTGGGCGGGGCAAAGCTCAAACGTCGTCCCCGGCTCAGCCCGGCGGAGTTACGAGCGCACGGCACGCTCGAGTTCGTGAAGGCGCGCTAAAGCGGTTCTGACCGAGCCCGCTGCCTTCGCAGCGGGTCCGTGCCCTTCCCCTCCACTGTTACGCCATCAGCAGGGTCTGCGCTGCGCTATCCCGAGGGCTCCACGCAGCCCCTGCTGTCATTAATGGTGTCTTTTCTATCGGGGACAGATAGTGTCTTCTCTATCCGGTGCGAACAAGGCCGTTGCCCTATAACCGGACCCCTCCGCCAACTTCAATCTTCTCGCTATTTCATTCATCAATTCAGGACCGCCCATGACTTCTGAGACAAAGGCAAGCCCCGCCGACATCATGCCGCTCGCCAATGTCATGGCCCGACTTCGCGATCCTGAAACCGGCTGCCCCTGGGACATTCAGCAAGACTTCGCCAGCATTGCGCCCTACACGATAGAAGAAGCCTATGAGGTCGCTGACGCCATCGAGCGCAACGACATGCCCGCGCTCCGCGACGAGCTGGGCGATCTCCTGCTACAGGTTGCCTTCCACAGCCGAATGGCGGAGCAAGCGGGTCATTTCACGCTTCAGGACGTGATTGATGGCGTCACTGAAAAGATGATCCGCCGCCACCCGCACATCTTCGGCAACGGCATTCCGCGCGAACATGGCCACGCCCAATGGGAAGCCATCAAGGCCGCCGAACGCGCCGGTCTCGATCCGGACGGCAGCGCGCTTGCGGGAGTCGCCCAAGCGCTGCCCGCGCTACTCCGCGCCGAAAAGCTCCAGAAGCGCGCTGCCCGAACTGGCTTTGATTGGCCTGACACTCAGGGCGTCCTCGCCAAGATCGAGGAAGAACTGCAGGAAGTTCATGAGGCAGCCTCCCCACAAGAACATCATGAGGAAATCGGCGACCTGTTGTTCGCCGTGGTCAACCTCGCCCGCCACCTCAAGGTCGATGCCGAAACCGCACTCCGCTCCGCCAACGCCAAGTTCGAGTCACGCTTCCGGGTGATGGAAGAGATCGCAGGCGAGGAATTTGACGCTCTGCCGCTCGATGACAAGGAGGAGCTTTGGCAACGAGCCAAGCGCCGATTGGCCGAGCAATAATCGGCGGTCAGATCGTCGCGCGTTTCCGGAAACGGGCAAGCGCGGACTCCGAAAGCCGGACATCGATGATCATCTCTCCGTCCCCAGCCGTGCTGTCGATCACCTCGCCATGCTCATGCAGCCACGCCAGCGCCGCGCCATCCGACAGCCGCACCTGTAGTTGATGGACTTGCGCCCCAGCGGTCAAACGGCCGCTGATCGTCCGTTGCAGGTCATCCACCCCTTCTCCGGTAAGCGCCGACAGGATCACGACATCATCCCGCCGGGACGCCATCTCGCGCACTTGTCCGGCCGCATCTTCGTCCAGCAGATCGAGCTTGTTCCACGCTTCGATGATCGGCGGAGCTTCATCTCCCTCTTCTCTCGCCTCGAGCGCGCCCTCCCCCGCTACGCCAAGCTCGCTCAGCACGTCGATCACGTCGTCTCGCTGCGCCTCGCTGTCGGGATGCGCAATGTCGCGGACATGGATGATGAGGTCTGCAGACAGCACCTCTTCCAGAGTGGCCCTAAAGGCCGCGATAAGCTGGGTCGGAAGGTCCGACACAAAGCCCACGGTATCCGACAGGATCGCCTTGTCCAAACCCGGAAGCGCAATCTGGCGCATGGTCGGATCAAGCGTTGCGAACAGCAGATCCTCCGCCATCACATGCGCGCCTGTCATCCGGTTGAAAAGAGTGGATTTCCCGGCATTGGTGTAGCCAACCAGCGCGATCACCGGCCACGGCGCACGTTGCCGCCGCGCCCGATGCAGGCTTCGGGTCCGCGTGACCTGATCCAGTTCCCTGCGAATCTTCGCCATCCGGTCGCGGATCATCCGCCGGTCCGCTTCGATCTGCGTTTCACCCGGGCCGCCAAGGAAGCCGAAGCCGCCTCGCTGCCGTTCAAGATGCGTCCAACTGCGAACCAGTCGCCCCGCCTGATAGTCAAGATGAGCGAGTTCGACCTGGAGCCGTCCTTCATTGGTGGCCGCGCGCTCGCCGAAGATTTCCAAGATGAGCCCGGTCCGATCGATCACCTTGGCTTCGGTCGCCTTTTCCAGATTGCTCTGCTGAACAGGGCTAAGCGCGTTGTCCACGATGACCAGTTCGGCCTCTTCCATTCGCGCCAGCGTCGCGATCTGATCGACCTGGCCACCGCCGAACAGCGTTGCCGGCTTTCGATCGCGCACACGAAAGGCTTGAGCGGCACGCACATCGATGCCGATCGCCAGTGCGAGCCCCTTTGCCTCCTCTAGCCGTGCCTCGCTGTCGCGCCGCTCGACACCATGAACCTCTGCGCGCACGACAACAGCGCGCGCGCCGCGCGATACCTCATCGGCAGAATCGCGATTGAAGACCGCCATGATCGCCTAACGCATCAGGCGCCGGCCCGCTTCATACGAAGACGGGCCGAAGGAATATAAATTGGTCAATCCTCGCCCTCGCCTTCACCGCTGAGATCGAGCGCATGGAGGGGCTGAACGGTGGAAATGGCGTGCTTGTAAACCAGCTGGACCATGCCATCACGTTCCAGCAGCATGCAGAACAGATCGAAAGCGGCGATCTCCCCCTGCAGCATAACGCCATTAACGAGGAACATCGTGACCGGGCTTCCGGACTTACGGACCGCGCTAAGGAAAATTTCCTGCAGCAGCTTCGGCTTCGCATTGCCGTCACTCGCTTTGCGCAAGTCTGTCAGGTCCATGGACTGGGCCGGCATCACGGTGGAGATCGCATGCTTGTAAACTAGCTGCGACTGACCATCGCGCCGCAACAGGACGGAGAAGTTGTCGAACCAAGTGATGATCCCCTGCAGCTTCACGCCCTTGACCAGGAACATGGTCACCGGGGTTTTGCTCTTGCGCAGGTTGTTTAGGAAAATGTCCTGAAGATTGTTGAGTTTGTCGGCCACGGTCTTCACCTTATTGGCGGGACGTTACCCGCTCTCGCACCCCTGGGCAGGGCGTCTTGCCTGCTCCCGCCTGCCGGAAGCGATTGGGAAACTACCGCAATTGCGAACAGCCGTCCATGCCCCAGATGCGGTATGGCTCACGCGATTCCGTCAGTTGTCCTTGCCGTCAGTAATGCCCAGCAACTTCAGCTTGCGGTGAAGCGCGGAGCGCTCCATCCCGATGAAGGTTGCGGTGCGCGATATGTTTCCCGAAAAGCGCCTGATTTGAATGCGCAGATATTCGCGTTCGAAACTCTCCCGGGCTTCCCGCAGCGGTGCTCCCATGATCGCAGACTGGCCCATTCCCTCGCTGGAACCATTGTTGGTCAATTCGCTGGGCAGCATGTCGAGTTCGATCCGCCCGATACGCTCACCGGGCGCAAGTATCATCGTGCGCTCAATTACGTTGCGCAACTGACGAACATTGCCCGGCCATTCATTCGCCTGAAGCGCGGCCATGGCGTCACTCGCGATTTCCGGTGAAGGCACGCGGCGGTCAGCGGCAAAGCGGGCGAGATAATGTTCGACCAGCGGCGGGATGTCATCGCGCCGTTCGGACAGCGAGGGAATGACAAGCGGCACGACGTTGAGGCGATAGAAGAGATCCTCGCGGAACCGGCGCTCTTCTATTTCCACTCCCAGGTCACGCGCGGTCGATGAAATGACCCGCACATCCACCTTAACCTGGCGTTGCCCACTCACGCGCGTGAAGCTCTGGTCGGTCAGAACCCGCAGGATCTTGCCCTGCGTTGTGAGCGGCATGTCTGCGATCTCGTCGAGATAGAGCGTGCCACCATGCGCCTGCTCAAGATAGCCGGGGCGTACCAGGCCGCTTGGGTCTTCCACTCCGAACAGTTCTTCTTCGACGCGATCGGGGTCCATACGCGCCGCAGCCACGACGATGAAAGGCGCGTCGGCCCTGCCGCTCCAACTGTGGAGCATCCGAGCTGCGACCTCCTTGCCGACCCCGGCCGGCCCGGAAATCAGTACGCGGCTCCCGGTGCCTGCCACTTTCTTGATCGTCGCGCGCACCCCGTTGATCGCGGCCGACGTGCCGGTCAGCTCATCATCCTGGCCAAAGCGGGCGCGCAAAACCTGATTCTCGCGCCGCAGCCTTTCCGTCTCTGTCGCGCGGGAGACCAGGTGCAACAAGCGGTCGGCTTCGAACGGCTTTTCGATAAAGTCTGCCGCGCCTTTTCGGATCGCTGCGACCGCCGTATCGATATTGCCATGTCCCGAAATCATCAGCACGGGAATGGTGAGGTCGCGGCGCTTGATCTCATCGAGCAGTTCCAGCCCATCAAGCTTCGATCCCTGCAGCCATACATCGAGCAGGACCAGAGACGGCCGCCGTGCATCCAGCGCCTCGATCGCGCTGTCGCTGTTGGCCGCGGTACGGGTGGAAAAGCCTTCATCCTCGAGCACGCCCGCGACCAGGTCGCGAATGTCCTCTTCATCATCGACTACCAGAATATCAAGCGCCATTGGCCGTCACTTTTCCTTTGGACAAGGCTACAACCTGCCCCTCTTCCAATTTCTCCAACGCGGCTGATGGAAAGCGCAACGTCACGCTTGTGCCTCCGCCATCCGCATCACTCAGGCGAATTTCGCCCATATGTTCCTCCACGATCTTCTTTACGATCGCGAGGCCCAGACCCGTACCCTTGCTGCGCGTCGTCATATAAGGCTCCAGCACGCGCTCCCGTTCCGGCGGTAGTCCGATGCCGTCGTCCCTGACCTCGATCAGCAGATGCCCATCCTCCTGCGCAAGGGTCATGCGAACATGGCCCCGCGCCTCCCCTTCGACGGGGTCGGGTTTAGGCTCTATGGCTTCCACCGCATTCTTGACGATGTTGGTCAGGGCCTGCCCCAGTTGCCGCCGGTCGCAGACCAATTCCATATTGGGTGAAGCACTGCGGAATTCAAACCGCACATCCGGATGCGCCACCTCATGCAGAAACAGCGCATGACGGGCGATGTCCGCCACTGCCTCGCGCCGGAACACTGGTTTGGGCATGCGTGCGAAGGATGAGAATTCGTCCACGATGCGTCGCAAATCTCCGACCTGCCGAACGATCGTGCCGGTCAGCCGGGTAAAGGTCGCCTTGTCGCTGGTAACCTCGTCAGCATAGCGGCGCTGCAGGCGTTCCGCGGCGAGTTGGATCGGGGTCAGCGGGTTCTTGATTTCATGAGCGATGCGCCGCGCGACGTCGGACCATGCGGCGCGACGCTGGTCTGACAACTGCTGCGTTATGTCATCAAAGGTAAGGATGTGGCGCGACGCATCCTCCGAAACCTTGACCGCCAACGTCCGCACTTCGCCATGAGCACGCGTTTGGACGATGCCAGCCCCCTCCTCCGATGCGATGAGAGCTGCAAGTTCCGGCGACACCGCCGTCAGCGGCCGCCCCACCGGATCATCCCCTTCCCTCACGAGAATAGCCGCCGCGGAGCTGTTCAGCAGGAGAATGATCCCGTCGCGATCCACCGACAGCACGCCCGCCGACACGCCCGACAAGATTGCTTCGATAAAGGCGCGCCGCTCATCGAGTTGGCTATTCGCCGCCACAAGCGCGCCTGTTTGTGCCTCCAGTCGCTGGGTCATCCGATTGAAGGCTGCGGCCAAGGTGCCGATCTCGTCGCGCGCTTGCGGATTGGACACGCGCGCCGACAGGTCTCCCGCCGTGATGCGCCGGGCTGCCGTCACCAACTCATTCACAGGGCGGACCATCCAGTCAGCCACTGCCAGCGCGATATAGACCGCTATGCCGACAAGCAGCAAAGACCCAACGAACAATGCGACGTTGAAACGAAGCTGCAATGCGCGGGATTGGGCAGCAAATATATCATAGTCTGAGAGCACTTTTTGCGCGCGTTCGACGTTGCTGAACGCCGTGGAACCGGAATCGCGCGTCGCATACAGATATATTTTCGCACCGGGATAGAGCAGCGTCACCGCTTCGATCTGGTTGGGTTTGGCAGCAACGACGACATTCTCGCCTGCTTCCAACCTTTTAACGACCTCCAGTGACAGCATTTCCGAAGCTGGGCGGCTGTCTGGATCGACGGTGGCTGCAGTACGCGCGACACCGTCCTTGCCGACTTCGATAATCGCCGATCGGTTCAGTTTCCGCGTCACGACCTGATAGATATAGCCTTCCGCAAAGCGGGGGCTCGAAACATTGGACTGCGTCAGATAGTCGCGGAGGTCGCTCGCCATGGTGACCGTTTCGTCGCCAACCTCCCGCAAATTCTGTTCATAATAGCCGCGGGCGAGGTCGCTTGCATTTTGCAACATTCCGCGTGCGCTGTCGGAAAACCAGAACTGCACGCCATATTGGAACAGGAGGGAAGCGAAAATTACCACCAGCAACATCGGCACGCTGGCGACGATCGAGAAGATGGCGACCAACCGCACGTGAAGCTGACCCTCGCTCCCGATCGCCGACTGTGCCGCGCGGCGCTTGGCGACCCGGCGTCCCAGTAGAACTAGCAGCGCAATTGCAGGGACAAGATTGCCGACCAGCAGCAGGGCGACGATGGGCGGCGTCAACAACGTGTAGGACTGGCCCTGGCCCGAGAGCAGAAAGTAGGTGAGGCCCGCCGTCCCGAGAAAAAGGAGGAGCGTGATAGTCTCGACCAGCGGCGCCAGGTGACGACGTAGGAAGGGCGGAAAATATCTCTTCCATGCCCGACCTCGCGTGGAGAGAGTCACTGCACCTTGCATAGTGGCTTTCTTACAACAACGCCGTGCTTGTTCAAACACAGTAATTAGGGCGGCGTGTCCCTTGGCCGGACACTTCAGTCGGCTCGTCCCAGCGATCAGTCCGCAATGCGCAATTGGAGCGGGTCCAATCCATAGTCCGTCAGCTTTTTCCGCAGAGTGTTCCGGTTGATCCCCAGGAGCCCGGCCGCGCGAATCTGATTGCCGTCCACGCTCGCCAGCGTTTCCTGGAACAAGATTGGCTCGATTACGGCGAGCAGGTCGTCATGCAAATTCCGGTTGGGCTGGCCTAGGCCAATGCCCAGCTGCCGCTTCGCCCATTCCCGTACGGCCTGACCAAGTTGATCCGCCGGCGCCGCATAATCGGCTGGCACCATGTCGAGCGGTAGGCTGTTACGAAGCACATCTGCCGCAATCACATTTTCACGGCTTAGCACCGCGAGCCGCTGCATAAGATTCTGCAACTCGCGGACATTGCCTGGCCAATGATAGGCCATCAGAAGCTGTGCCGCGTCGTCGGAGAGTGACTTGCGCGGCAACCCCTCTTGCGCGGCGCGATCAAGGAAATGCCTGGCCAACAAGATCACATCCTCCCGTCGCTCCCGCAGCGCTGGCAGTGAGATGGGCACGACATTCAACCGGTAGTAGAGATCCTGCCGGAATTTGTTTTCCTCGATCAGCCGCGGCAGGTCTTTATTTGTAGCGGCGATGATGCGGACATTCACGCGTACGGGCTTGGATCCGCCGACGGTCGTCACCTCGCCTGATTGTAAAACGCGCAGCAACCGCGTCTGCGCCTCCATCGGCATGTCCCCGATTTCATCGAGGAAGAGCGTGCCGCCCTGCGCCTGCTCGAACTTTCCGGCTGTCCGAACACTCGCCCCTGTGAAAGCGCCCTTTTCATAACCGAACAGTTCGGCTTCAATCAGTTCGCGCGGAATGGCCGCCATATTGATCGCGACGAAGGGCTTCGTACGGCGCTGACCCAAGACATGAATAGCCTCGGCCACCAGTTCCTTTCCGGTCCCCGACTCGCCCAATACCAGTATTGAAAGGTCATTGGACAATACGCGCGCGATGGTCCTGTAAACCTCCTGCATCGCCGGAGAACGACCGACCAAAGGCAAACCGTCGTGGGGCAGTGCGCCCTCCGCCCCGTCGCTTTCATTAACTTTGCCAGTGCCCAGCGCATCGCCGACCGCCCGGGCAAGTTCGTTAAGATCGAACGGCTTGGGCAGATATTCGAAAGCGCCCTTTTCTGTCGCTCGAATGGCAGTATTCAGCGTATTCTGTGCCGAAAGGACGATCACGCTCAAGCCGGGCTTGCGCTCCAATATGTCCGCCACACCGTCCAGCCCATCTCCGTCGGGCAGCATGACGTCCGTGATCAGTACGTCAGGGGCAAAGCTGTCGATCAAAGCGCCACGTTCGCGGATCGACGAGGCGGTCTTGACCTTGTGCCCCTGCCGCCTCAGCGCTTCACCCACCACAACGCAGATGGCGGGATCGTCATCGACGACAAGGATCGAACCTGTGACCGACATCAGGGCATCCCCATGGGCAGGAGGATGCGGAAGGTCGATTCCCCCGCTTCCTGATCGCGTGAATATTGGACGAAGCCGTTCATGTCCCGCACCAGCTTATCGACAAGGGCAAGCCCCAGGCCCTGGCCGTCCCGCTTGCCGGTGATGAATGGGTTGAAAAGGTGGTCCAATATGTGTTCCGGCACGCCTGGGCCGTTATCGATCACCAATATCTCGATCGGCAGCACCGCGCTGCCCTTGCCGTCGCCGACGACCACAGAGACGCCATGGCGAAACGCCGTCTCCACACGGATGCGCGGTTTCTCGCTATGTTCGAGCGCCTCTGCGGCGTTCTTCAACAGGTTGATCATCACCTGCACCAGTGCATCGTCGTTGATGATCGCAAATGGAAGAGATGGGTCGTAACGCTTTATAATCCTGATATTTCTGGCAAAACCCGCAGCCGCGATGTTGGCCGCGCGATCTATAAGCGGGTAGATATTGCCCGCGTGACATTCCAGCGTACGATCGGTCGTGAAATCCTGCATCCGATCGATCAGTGCGGCGATCCGATCCACCTCATTGCAGATCAACTGCGTCAGCGCCACGTCCCGGCCCCCGTTGCCCGACTCCAGCAATTGGGCGGCGCCACGTATTCCGGAAAGCGGATTTTTTATTTCATGCGCCAAGATGGCGGCGGCCCCTATCGCCGACCGGGCTCCCCCGGCCGTTCCCCGATGCCCGATCTTCCGCGCCTGGCTCTGCGCGTGGATGGATACCACGCGCCATCCTTCATGATCGATGATGGGCGCGATCATCAGGTCCACTTCCGTCTCGGCAGTCCGGCCTGCGTGCACCTTTACGTCATAGGCCGCGATTGGCTTGTTGCTGTGCCAGATATCGAAGCGCGCGCCCATTTCCGCCATGCGGATCGTGCGCGCGACGTCACTGCCAACGATCGCCGACCGCGCCATGTTCAGCAATGTTTCTGCCCGGACATTGGCGTCAGCGATACGATTGTCCGGTGCCACTACCAGCGTCGCCACCGGCAGCGCAGTCATCAATTCGGACAGCGAAGGCCCGTCCTGCTGCATCCGGGGCGGCGGGACGGTCGTCAGCGGCATGGTCATGCGGCCTTGCGCGTCTCGATCGCCCCGTCCTGTGCAATCAGCGGTTCGTAGAAATTGGCAAGCATGTCGAGCACTACGGCGCCATCCGGTTCCTGGTTCACGGCGTTGCGGAACTCAGCTGATCCGGTGAGGCCCTTCGTGTACCAACCGATATGTTTGCGCGCCATGTTAACGCCGGTCAAACCATCATAATGATCGAGCATTGCACGATAATGCTCTGTAATCAGTTGATATTGTTCCTCAAGGGAAGGATCGGAAAGACGCTGGCCCGTACGGAACCAGTGCATCACTTGGCCGATCAACCACGGCCGTCCATAAGCACCCCGCCCGATCATGACGCCATCGGCTCCGCTCTGATCCAGTGCCGTTTCCGCATCCTCGATCGAGCAGATGTCACCGTTGACAATCACGGGCAGCGATACTGCTTCCTTAACGCTCCGCACGAAAGCCCAGTCCGCGCTGCCCTTATACATTTGGCAGCGGGTTCGCCCATGAACGGTAATCATCTTCGCGCCCAGATCTTCGGCGATCCGCGCCAGTTCAGGCGCATTGAGGCTGGCGTGATCCCAGCCCATTCGCATCTTGACGGTGACCGGTACGTCCACCGCCTTCACCGTCGCTTCGATCAGTGCTGCGGCGAGCGGCAGGTCACGCATCAGCGCGCTGCCCGCATCGCCGTTCACGACCTTTTTCACAGGACAGCCCATGTTGATGTCGATGATCGCCGCGCCGCGATCGGCATTCAACTTGGCCGCCTCCGCCATCTCGACCGGTGAACAACCGGCAAGCTGCATCGACACCGGCTCCTCCACGGGATGCCAGGCAGCCTTCTGAAGTGATTGCCGCGTCTCGCGGATCATCGCTGCTGTGGCAATCATCTCGGTTACGTTCAGGCCCGAACCGTAGCGGCGCACCAAAGTGCGGAACGGCATGTCCGTAACGCCAGTCATGGGCGCCAGGATCACGGGCATGTCGATTGTCACCGGACCGACAGAAATGGGGGAAAGAGCGCGCATCACCAACTTTGCCTAAAAAACAGGCAGCCCTTAGCCGAAAAGCGGCCCAACGGCAAGCAAGCGGCTCTGGCGAAGCGCATTGCCCTGGGCTACAGGCGCGACATGACAGGGAGCAAGTACAAGACCGTCGCGCTCGTCGTCGCGGCCGGCCAGGGTAGCCGAGCGGGTGGAGACCTGCCCAAGCAGTTCCGCCGAATCGGCGGCAAAGCCGTACTAACCCATGCCGTCGATGCTTTTAGCGCGCACCCGGCAGTCGATGCGATAATGCTCGTTATCGGCGCTGGGCAGGAAGAAGTTGTCGCATCATTGATCTCCGACGGCCAGGTTGCCGCAGTAGTGCAGGGCGCAGACAGCCGCCGCGGCTCGGTTCGGGCCGGGCTGGAGGCGATCGCGGCGGCCGGAGGCCCCGACCGCGTGCTTATTCACGATGCCGCTCGCCCCTTTCTGCCGCCCGTAGTAGTCGATCGCCTTCTGAAAGCACTCGAAACTGCGGTGGGCGCGGTTCCCGTCCTGCCCGTCGCCGATACCCTTATCCGCGGCATCGAGGATCATATTGGAGAGGTCGTGGATCGCTCCAATCTTTTTAGGGTGCAAACGCCGCAGGCCTTTCAATTCAGGGCCATTCTCGCCGCGCATCGTAATTGGGACAGCGGGCGCGATGCCACCGACGATGCGCAGATGCTCCGCGAGCGCGGCCATGACGTCACTCTCGTCGATGGCGATGAAAGGCTAGAGAAATTGACCTACCCGCAAGATTTCAGCAGGGCGGAAACATGGCTTTCAAGCCAGCGGACGACCCGCGTCGGCATGGGCTATGACGTTCATCGCCTTGCGATTGGTGAGGAGCTTTGGCTGGGCGGCGTCCAGATCGACCATGACCGAGGGCTTTCCGGTCATAGCGATGCCGATGTCGCGATCCATGCTATTGTCGATGCGTTGCTCGGCGCACTGGCGGAAGGAGACATTGGCAGCCATTTTCCGCCGTCCGACCCCCAATGGCGGGGCGCTGCGTCTTCGCGCTTCCTGCAATATGCAGGAGCCCGGGTGGCGCATCGTAACGGGCGCATCGATCACATCGACCTTACCATCATCTGCGAAGCGCCCAAGATTGGCCCGCATCGGGAAGCCATGCGGGTGAGGATCAGCGAGATCCTCGCCATTCCGGTCGAACGGGTGAGCGTAAAGGCCACCACGACCGAGCGGTTGGGATTTACAGGGCGTCGCGAAGGTATTGCCGCGCAAGCAGTTGCAACCATCTCCCTCCCCGCGCTATTCTGAGCCATGCCCGACAGCATTCTTCCCGCGCCCTTGGTCGAACTGGCCGAACGCGTCATCATCGCCAACCGCCGCGCTGGCCGAACCATTGCCGTTGCGGAAAGCTGCACCGGGGGTCTCGTGTCCGCGGCACTCACTGAAATCGCGGGCTCGTCGGAGGTGTTCGAGGCGGGATTTATTACTTATTCCAATGATATGAAGAATGAGTTGCTTAAAGTTTCGCAGGATGTTCTGGAAACTTTCGGAGCCGTCTCGATCGCAACCGCATGGGCGATGGCGCAAGGCGCGCTCACCAAAAGCCATGCCAATGTCGCGGTAGCCATAACCGGCATCGCCGGCCCCGGCGGCGGTTCAGAGCAGAAGCCGGTGGGCACCGTCGTCTTTGCCCGCGCCGAACGCGGCGGCAACCCTGACAAGGTCGTAGCCGACATGCATCATTTTGAAGATAGCGGGCGCGGCGGCGTCCGGCTTCAGGCGGCGCTCTGCGCGCTCGAACTGCTCTTGCCCGAGTCGCCGTAAAGGTCTGCCGCACGCGTCTCGAACGCGCCGATCATCTTGCGCAGCGCCTTGTCGAACATCTGCCCAGCCAGCATTTCGAACAGACGGTTCTTGAATTCGAATTCCACCTCGAAATCTACCAGCACCCCGCCCCGCCCGTCGTCGCGAAAGCGCCATTGGTTGTGAAGATGCTTCAACGGACCCTCAAGATAGTCCACCCGCACAAAATCGGGGCGATGCTTGTGCACCCTACTGGTGAAGCTCTCCTTGATTCCCTTGAAGCCCACGATCATGTCCGCGATCATTTCAGAGTCGCTGTCTGATCGCACCCGGATGGCACTCACCCAGGGCAGGAACTCAGGATAAGCCACCACATCGGAAACGAGATTGAACATCTGATCCGGCGAATAGGGAAGCGGCCTTGTCTCGTGATGCTTGGGCATTGGTTCAGCGTGCCGCCTTGGCCAGTTGCGCCTCACGCGCCGCACGCATCTCCGCAAAGTCCTTGCCCGCATGATAGCTGGAACGGGTCAGCGG
>NZ_JBHSFZ010000042.1:0-941 GCF_042654265.1 Sphingobium tyrosinilyticum
TGCTTAGAGCCGGATTCGGAAGTTTCTCAATTCTGACAAAGCCTTGCGGTTCTGCGCCTGAGCATGCGGATTGAAGCGATGAGGGTCCAAGCGGTGTGGACGAGGCGATGGATCGCTCCCAGTCTTTTGCGAGCCGACGACAGCGCCCGAGCCAAGCGAAAGTCCGTTCGACAACCCACCGACGGGGCAAGACCTCAAAGCCAGTGGCCTTGTCGGATCGCTTTATGATTTCGATGGTCCAGCGTCCCATGGTGGCAAGAGCAGACCTGAGCTTGTCACCGGCATAGCCACCGTCAGCGAAGATATGGCGCATCCACGGGAACCGCTTACAGATTGCAACCAGTACATCAACGGCGCCATCTCGATCCTGGATATCGGCGGCATGAACGAGGATGAAGATCAGGAAGCCGCAGGTGTCGGTCAGAATATGGCGCTTCCTGCCTTTTACTTTATTGCCCGCATCAAGCCCGAAATCCCGCCACTTTCGGTGGTTTTGACCGATTGACTGTCAATCGCGCCGGCGCTGGGCGACGCCTCACGCCCCTCAATTTCACGCAGGTTCATGACCAGCACCGTGTTGATCGCGTCAAACAGACCAGCATCCCGCCAGGCGTAGAAGTAGCGTCGCACCGTCGACACCGGCGGGAAGCATTTGGGCAGCAAACGCCACGCACATCCGCTCGCCGCAATGTAGAGCATCGCATTGAGAACCTCCCGCATATCAGCTGTGCGCCGCCGACCACCTGTCTTCGCGGGCGGAATGAATGGCGCTGCCAAAAGCCATTCCCCCTCTGTCATATCGCTTGGATATTGCAGTCCATCCCGGCTATGTTCCCGCCGGGCAATACCAGTCCATGCCGCCATTCACTCCATCTCTTCGCAAAGAGGCGTGAATCACAACATACTGGTATTGCTCAACAACTTTCGGATCTGGCTCTTAG
>NZ_JBHSFZ010000043.1:0-13163 GCF_042654265.1 Sphingobium tyrosinilyticum
TACGCCCTCCGCCGCCTCACCCCCATGCCGACGATCCTGCGCACTATCAGGGGGTCAATGTTGGGCGCTTATCGGGGTGAATATCCGGTGCCGATTGACACTTCAGCGCAACGTCGCATCACCGCGAGCCACTGCCCCGGGTTTTTGGATAGCGGCTGCTTTTTGAAGTCCCGCGCCTCACCATCCCAACTGAAGCGGTTGCGGTGACGTGCGGTCTTATCGGTGTCGCCACCGATAATCCGGCCGATGGCTCCGGATTTAGGACCCCGCTTCTCGGCTTCCTTAAGATAGGTTTCGATGCGTTGGGCGAGATGCTCAAATACATCTTCATCACCGCGCCCCATCTGTCGGAACTCGCGTTCTACGCGCTCCAGCTCGATTTCCTTGGCCGATCGGGGCGGCCTGACCTTCCAAGGCCCTTCCAAGACATTGTCGGTCATGCCTTCTGCCCCTTCAATAGCGCCGCATGCGGCGCTTGTAGTGGCGGCCCTTTTTTCCATAGGGCACTGCAACCGTCACAACAGCGCCGTCGTCGGCTTCAATAATCGTAAGGCGCTTCAATCGCTCCGCCTCCGCCGGTGGAATGCCGTCCGCCATGGCTTCGGCAAGAGCATGTCGAGAAAGGCGAGAGGCGTTGAGATCGCGGCCGACGGAAACGAACATGTCGGCATAGCGGATGGCCAAGGTCAGCCGGCATTTCGTGAATCCCCGCTGACTAGCGCGGACTTTCGCATGCTGGCTGATTTCAAAATGATCGAGTTTGTCATTCATCGCACCGCTCCTGCAGCTTGTGATTGCAGGGTTATCATGCGCCAGCGGTCCCGTAATTCCAGAAATAGGACTATTTTGGGTATATATTGTGGAACATTCTTGGGTACTTGCGAACCCGTCGGAACGGATCAGCTTGGGTAGCGTGCCCACGGCGCCCGTCATGTCGAATTTTACGCTGTTGCGACCTCCACATTCCAAGGATCAGCTGGTGGGACAATCATCATCGGCTTTCATTGGCGAGACGATGCATTTCTTCAACCAGGCGGGCAAATCGGCTGGCATCATGGCCTGGCAAATGTTGGGCGAACTCGATGGCAAGTGCATCATAATACCAAAGGGTGCCTTCCCGCCCTCCGTTGAATCGAGACCAAAGCTTTTGGCCATGCACCATCAGATCGGCAAGAATGGCGCCAGCATTATGGGTCTTATCCGCCAAGCTAATGAGAAGGGCGTCTTTTGGTTTCCGGGCAATGCTAGCGATGTAGGCCTCTTTACGCGGTCGCCAGTCCGGTTTGGGATCTTCGTGCGCGTCGGTACAGTGTTCCACGAGCCCAGCAACTCGTTCGCCATATCGAGCGCGGATCGCTTCGAGCTGGGGAAGGCCGCCTTGGTCCTCTACTGCGTCATGCAATAATGCGGCGATCGCCTGATCTTCATCTGCGCCAAATTCTAGCGCAAGCGAGGCGACGCCGAGCAAGTGAGACACATAGGGAATGTCTGTCCCCTTGCGTGGCTGCGTTCGGTGTAATCGGCTGGCATAACTGAGTGCGTCATCGAAACGATCAGTTAATATCGTCATGACGTCCTAGTCCCTTCCCGTTTGTTAAGGTCAATCATAATTGAATAAGTCGTGTCAAAGGAAGTATTATTGAAAATATTTATTCTTTTAGCAATGCATAATATTAACAATTGGATATGTGATAAAAGAAATTTCTTCATGTAATATTTATCTTTATGGCTATATCCAGTCTATTCTGTCCGAACGGCCGCCAAAATAGGATATCTCACCGCTATCGTCGACCTGGATCACGATCGGCGCGGCCAGGAAGACCGGTAGATCTTCGTCGTTGTTGCGCAGCGCCCAGTTCATGAGCTGGGAAAGAGCATCAGCCTGATCGTCATGCCGGCCATTCGGAAAGGCGAGAAGCTCCTTGATGAATTCATGCTTCCAGTCAGCCTCTTCGGGGAGAAACAGCTGCCCGGCCTCAATCTGCCCGCAGGCGCCGGCGAGGCGAGAATATTTGTCACCTTCGGGCCTGCGGGCGATGGGCAAGGGAACGCCGCGGGGCTGCTCGCTTCGCAGGGTCTGAATGAGCTGCGTGCCGGACGCCTGGTCCTCGATGAGGATGTTATGCGCGCCATGTTCCCTGGCGAGGCGGATAGCGTGGCGCTTGAGCTCGGGGAAAGCGAGCTTCTGGCGGAATATGTGGAGGATACGGATCTCACTGCGAAGGACATGGGCGGTGATGCAGACAGAAAAGTCATTGTCCCGCCCTTCCTTGCTGGCGGTATCCCAGGATTGAACGACCTGCCCGCCCACATGGGGGAAGAAGGCCGCAGGATAGGTCCGCAGCCAGTCAACCTGCACTAGATTGCCGCTCGCCGGCACCGGATCCTGCTGATATTGCGCCATGAACGCTTGGCTGCCCATGAGCAGCTTCTGCGCTTCCAGGACCGCGAGCGATTCTCGGTCAGGATGGAGCACGTCGCCGACATGGCGAAGGTGCACCCGTCCGCGGGGCAGGGGAACGACCTGTTCCTCCGTAGCGATGGCAGGGAGCGAAAGCTGCGTCCATTCGCCCGATTCCAGAAGCATGCCGGCAAGATCATATTGATGCAGCCGTTGCATCACGGTGATGATCGCGCCGCTAGCCTTGTCGTTGAGACGGGAGGAGAGGGTGGATTTGAACCAATCGTTGACCGCGTTGCGGCTGGTGTCCGAATTGGCCTCCTCCGGCTTGATCGGATCGTCGATGATGATGATGTCACCGCCCCGGCCGGTAAGCGTGCCGGTGATCGACGTGGCGAGTCGGCCGCCACCCATGGTGGTTTCGAAATCCGTCGAGGCGGTGCGCTTGGCCGAGAGGATCGTTCGCGGGAACAGTTCTCGGTACCAGCCCTGCTGCATGATGGCGAGGCAGTCGCGGGCAAGCTTGGCCGCCAGATCGTTGGAGTAGCTTACACACACGAAATTCTGCCGCGGATCGCGGCCCAACTGCCAGGCCACCCACGCCACCGAGATCGCCAGTGATTTAAGGTTCCGCGGTGGCATGGTGATCAGAAGATGCCGGCAGTTGCGGCTGGTGACCTGATCCAGCGCATGCGCAATGGCGTCGAGATGCCAGTTCCAACTGAGGAGGTCACCTCCGCGAATAGCGGGATAGGCCTTGCGCAGAAATACGCCGAAATCTCTCCCCATCAGCGCCTTAAGCAAGGCGTCTGGATTGTCGATACCGGCGCTGTCAGCCATCGCGTTCACGGACATTATGCCGCAGAAAATCGTCCAAAATCGACTGGTCTTGCGCCGAGAGCGCCCTACGTTCAGTGCCGCGGTCTTCGCTGCCCAATATCTGGATGATCATGGGGAGCAAGATCTGCGCTGCTTTGAGGTCACCGGTGGCCGCTCGAGTGGCGAGGGTCTTAATCATGAGCCGCTGCTTGCTCGCGGTAACGGGCGTGCGGTTGATGTGGATGGTGTGGCGGCTCTTAAGCTCTTCTTCTAGGTCGGTCTTGAGACCGCGTGCGCCCTTAGGTCGACCTTTGCGGTTGCCCGATGAGCCTGGCTTGAACTGACTGTGTTTGGGCGGCTTGCCATAGCCGACCTCATAATCGCGATCCTCAGCCATGCTTCATCTCCTGGCTGCGCTGTGCGGCGACATCTTCAAAGGAAATGCCATGAGCGTTGATTGCGGTAAGGCCGCTAGCGGCAATCAGGCGGCGGACTGCCACATCAACATAGAGCGGATCGAGCTCGATCGCGGCACCGCGGCGACCGGTTTTGAGAGCGGCGAGCAGCGTCGTCCCCGATCCGCTGAAAGGATCCAAAATGAGATCTCCCCGGTGCGAGCAATCGAGGATGGCGTCCGCGACCAGGGCGGAGGGCTTTACGGTCGGGTGATCGGAAAGATCACGAGCCCGGCCCTTGCGAAAGCTATTGGCGCCTGCATATTCCCAAACATTGGTGCGATATCGTCCCGTCCCGCCCAATCCGAAATTGTTGATGTGGCGACCCGGTCCGGCTTTGAAGGCAAAGATAAGCTCGTGACGGCTGCGGTAGAAGGTGCCCATGCCTCCATTGTTCTTGACCCAAGTGATAAGCTGCTTGAGCTCGGCATAGACGCCTTCGGCGGCGTCCTGGATCTCGCGCATGTGCCGCCAATCCATACAATGAAAATGAATCGATGCGGGTGCGGAGAAGCGCACACAGTTGCGGAAAACTGCTCGAAGAAAGGCGGTCATCTCGGCTGGGCTCTGCTCGCCCGAGCCCATCGCGAACTCGCGGTGCCGGCCACGCCCCGCCACATTGCCATCGATCTGCACATTATAGGGCGGATCGGAGAAGATCATGGCCGCTGACTCAGCGCCGAGCAGCCGCTCATAGCTTTCTGCTGCCCGTGCATCGCCGCATAGAAGCTGGAGCGGGCCGATGCTCCACAGATCGCCGGGTTGGCTGACCGCCTGGTCGGTCGGATCAGGAAGCTCTACGGCTTCCTCCTCCGCTTCATCCGCACTGACCGAAAAATCCAAGTCGCTGGTGCTGAAACCGGTGATGTCGAGATTATAGCCACCATCAAATAGGGCATTGAGCTCTGCCTTGAGCAGATCGTCATCCCAGCCCCCGAGTTCCGAAATCCTGTTTTCTGCCAGCGCGAATGCGCGGCGATCGAGATCCGTCAAGAACTCGGCACGAATGACCGGGATCTCTTCTATGTTCGCGCGACCCGCCGCGAGCCAACGGCCATGGCCTGCGACAATGCGGTTTTGTCCGTCAGCGATGACCGGCACCAGAAAGCCGAACCGGCAAATACTAGCCTCGATTTTGCCCAACTGCTGCTCGTCATGCTTGCGCGCATGGCCCGGTGTCGGCCGCAGCAGGTCGCGGCGGACCATCTCGATATGAGGGTGGTTGGAAAACGGCGTTTGCATGTCTGCTCCCCCCTTGAAGGAGCAGATCAGTTATCCCCCATTCTGAAGGCCGTTAAGGACAATAAATCGGCGACGCCCACCCAAGCTGTTCAAATCGCAGTCCGGCTTGCAATTTTATTTCCCCGGTCGCGCCGTCCGCCGTTGCCCCATAAAAAGGGAAGTAATCTAAAAAATTCATTCTCTTACCGGCGTAATGGCGACGTGCCTTCCGAACGATATTCACGACCGTGGTTACCGACACGTTCGGCTCCATGTGCCGCACCCAGGTCAGCAGTAGCTCGCCAGCCTCATTGCTAGCCTGCGGGTCATAGATGCTATTCTTTTCTCGCTGCATCATCACCGGCTTGCCCAGAAACTCCTGGATCAACGCCATGAGACCTTCAACGTGATGTGTAAGGATTGGATCTCCGGGACGGCCCTGTGGCGTTTTCAGCACGGCCAGCGCTTCGCGTACGCCTGCTTCGGTGTCTTTATCCGTGACAACCGCGTCCGGGACACTGGTTCGTTTTCGGGCAGCGATCTTAGAGAAATGCGCCACCGCCATTTCGACTTCGGGATGCTGCCGTATTTCGACGCTATCGGATCGACATTGGTCACCCAAACCCTCCTTTAGGCGGCTCAGGGATTGGTTGAAGTTAGTCGGATGACCCAGTGTTTCCCGCCAGAATGCGTTACTTTCCAATGCATAATCAACGCGGCGGCGAAATTCGCTTATAAGCTCTTCCTGCCGCTTGGGGTCGGTGACGACATTGGGATGGTTGCTGACCCCGAGAGCATCGTTTGAACGTGCGCGTGACATGAATCGTCCCCTTGGCAACGGAACCTATCACGACCGGTAGAGGCGATAAATTGGGCACAACCGATCGGCAGCGTATCGGCTGCATTTCGGTGAATATAGAGATGTGCGCCAGCCCACCGCCGACCGGCGCACATCTCCTACAAGAACCGTTGGGGTTCTTGGGTGGGCTTCATGCGGGATCGCCGCCATTCCCACCTCCGCACTCGATCCGCCTCACAGTGCGGCGTCTCCTGCGGTCCCCGCGCTCATTGGGTCCGGGTCCCCATCACGCCGCCTTTTGGATCTCGGCGATCTTCTGGAATTCTTGCAGTAGATCGGTGTGGAACTGAGCCAGATGCCTCACAATCCGGGCATTTTCGAGCAAGTTCCCGATGTAAGCGGAGGCCAGAACCAAATCGAGATGGTCGGCCCCATAGTTCTGCTCAATGAGCTTGAAATCCCGGTCGAGCCGCGCGGATTCCTCCGTCATGATGTCGATTTGTTGAGCCGTGAGGCCCCTGACAGCTGGTTTCCTGCCTTCCACAAGCTGATCGGCAGGTGTCGCTGCAACGATGGATTTGACGTAGCCTGTCGAATACCGATTCATGGCCACCATCATCTCGGCCGCGGCGATTTGCCGCAGCGGCTTGAGCCGGCGCAGTTCGGTGAAAGCGTTGAGCGGCACATGCTTGTCGCTGAGTAATTTTGCGACCTCCGGGCAGATGCCTGAGAGCAGATTGCGCTTCTTGCGGATCAAGTCGATGTTGACGTTCAATGCCCGGGCCAAACGCTCTTCCGAAACGCCGCGTTTGATTGCTCCCAATATCATTCGGTGTTCTTGAATGGTGGCAAGTCGACTTAGGCGCCGGTTATAGGTGAAGGCTTCGTCTTCCGTTGCTACAAGGCATACGACTTCCGCCGCGCCTTGTGCGATCAGAATGTCCAGGCGCAGATGCCCGTCAAGCAAGCGGAACCGATTGGGCGCGCCGGAATCTCGGATTACCACCGGCGGCTCAATGATACCGACTTCACTTATCGAGGCTGCAATCTGTCCGTATTTGACGGACTTGCGGACGTCGGTTCGGATTTCCCGCATCGGCATGATGTCCAATATTGGAATGCGAAGGGTCGCGTCCTCGAAGATCCGGGAAACGGAAGGCTGCGGCGCTTGTGTCATCGCTATCCTTCCTCCTGTGGCCGCAGTCGTTCTGCCAGGTTTTGTGGCATGGTCGCGAGGTCTTCATCCTCCAACAAGATAACAAACCGGTCATCCCTTCTGAGCCTGCGCAAAGCCTCAACGATGACCAAAAGGCGATCGCGCGTGGCATTCGCCCGCTTGATCAGCGACCGCTTTCGTTCGGCTTCTTCTCGGTATGCGCGGACCAAACTGTCGGCCGATACGCGCTCATGAACGCCCATATCTGATGGCTTCAAGCCTTTGCCGCGCCGGCGGCGATTTTCGACTATCTTGCGCGCCATGAGCAGCTTTCGGCCCTTGAGAAGGCCTCGTTCATAGGCACGCGCCAGCGCGGCCTGGACTTCATGATCTTCGACCTCGGATATCTCGATCGCCACGCTCAAAGGGATAATGCCACTTTCGACGGAACGAAGGAGGCGTTGTTCGCCATTTCCGATTAGTCTCGCAACCCCGGACACATACTCCATAGTCAGGCCCGTCTTGCGGGCGATTTCCGCCGATGAATAGCCGCGCTCCTCCATACCCCGGATGTCGTAGAGGAGGTCGAGTGCGCTGTGTTTGCGGCGGGCACAATTCTCGACTAGGCTCGCTACCAAGCAGTCTTCAGGATCAGCCGTGACGACGAGGGCCGGGACTTCCGTTTGCCCTAGAGCGGCATAGGCTTCCAGACGCCCTTGTCCGCATACAAGATCATAATAGGGCCCGCCCGCCTCCACCCGCCGTGTGACCGTGATCGGTTTTTTGAGGCCGATGCGAGCGATGTTGTCCGTAATCTCTTTGAAGCTCTTTTTATTCCGCGCGCGTGGGTTGACGACCGTCACGCGATCGATCGGGATCATTTCGACCTTTTGGGCTGGTAACGCTGTCATCAAGCTGCCTCCCTGAAACGAGTGCGAGCTGCCAAGCGGTAGAAGGGGATCAAACTGTCGAATCGGTAGGCGTCCAACGACAGCCCATTATATTCTGCCAGCCGTAACACTGCCTCACGCATGTCGAGGCGAGGGAGCAGATAATAGTCGGTGGGTTGCTCGTTCGCAGCATTCATCCGAATGGCGACGGTGATGTCAGGTTTGAGC
This sequence comes from Sphingobium tyrosinilyticum, assembly GCF_042654265.1. Classification (NCBI taxonomy): domain Bacteria; kingdom Pseudomonadati; phylum Pseudomonadota; class Alphaproteobacteria; order Sphingomonadales; family Sphingobiaceae; genus Sphingobium; species Sphingobium tyrosinilyticum. Next base: position 7,970 of record NZ_JBHSFZ010000043.1, read on the forward strand.
CTGGTGTCGAGCCGGAGTTTCCAACGCATGGTGCCGGCAGCGGTCTGGAAGCAGCGCACGATCACCAATGAGGCCGTGAACTCCCGGTTTATCGTGAGCAAGTCGGTCTCGGCATCCAGATCGACCGACCCTCCGCCGTGGCGGATGCCGTCCAGCACCGACTGAATGATGCTCGGGTACATTGTCCGCAATTGGCGGTTGGTTTCGAGATAGCGATAGTCATGATCAGGGGCGAAGCCGACCAGGGCATAGGCTCTCAGCAGACTTCCGAATCGCGATCGGTACGAGCTGCTGGATGGGCACCCTTCGGCCTCATCAATGATGAGCCCAGATAAATAACCGTTTCGACCCAGGATCCCCGCCAGCAGCGCCAGCATCTCGTCATCCGACATTTTGGCGCTGCGCTGCTGAATGATCGCTTGCGCAACTTTGAACAGCTCGGGTGCCACGATGCTCGAAAAGGCACCGTCGGCCCTGATCCATTCGGCGGGATCGTTGCGCACATGCGCTCCCTTGAGCTTGCACGAGGTTCGGGCCCAGACGCTATTGCCGATATATTTTTCGTTGATGAGGAGCTGATGGACCGACCCTCGGGTCCAAGGACGGCCGAGATCTGTCGCTACCCCTCGTGCGTTCAGCGTTTCTGCGATCTCCTGTTCGCTCTGCCCGAGTTCCACGAACAGGCCATAGACCTCTTGGACAACCTGTATTTCGGCCTCCGGGCCAGGCACCAATATCACCCTGTCAGTCGCGATGCTCTTGTGCTCACCGGGGTTGAGGACGCCCTTCTCCTCGCCCATCTGGTCGACAAGCATGCGTCTGAGGCCGAAGCCAGCGGCGCCGCCCTGCCGAAACCCGAGGCGAATCAGGTTCGCTTGGCCGGCAAACACCTTGACCGATAGCTCGCGGCTATATTCACCAGCCATGGCCCGCTTGACGGTTTTGATTATGGACGACCCGATGCTGCCGTCATTTTCAAATTGCTCTGCGCAATAGTGCACCTGCACGCCTGCCCGTCGGCAGCGTAACTCATAGAGCGCGGCTTCGTCGGTATCCTGAAAGCGGCCTAATCGGCTGACGTCATAGACGAGCAGGGCTCCGAAATCGGCGCGGCCGCTTTCCACGTCATCAAGCAGCCGCTGCAGACCGGGCCTTCCTCCGAGATCGAGGCCGCTTTTGCCTTCGTCAGCATAGGTGCGGACAATGTCGTAGCCGCGCTGCTCAGCATAGCGACGGATCGCTTCGGATTGATTGTCCGTCGAGTATTGCTGGTGCTCGGTCGACATGCGGACATATTGCGCCGCCCGCAACCTGGGCGGCTCTTCGGGATCCTTTGGCCCTTCCGTCTCCAACCATCTTATGACCATCGCCGCCTCGGTGGGCGCTTTGCAGGTAAACTGCTGCCTCAGCTTCCATCTACAGCATCAGGGGCCGAAGCATGGTTTCTAAAAACGGAAGTCAACTTCGGGATTCACGGTTTGTCCTGTCGGATTCGGATTTAGCGAGGCAAATTGGTGCGGCGCTTCGGGAAGAACTGGGGGCGACTCGACGAGCGACGAAGACGGTGATGCGATGGACGGGCGTCAGCGATACGACCGCGAGAGCATGGCTGCAGGGCAGAGCCAGCCCGAGCGGCATACACCTGGTCGCTCTTGCAGCTCATTCTGATCCGGTGATGATCGTTTTGCTTCGCCTGACGGGGCACGGCGACCTAGAGTTGGGATTACGCCTGCGCGAGATCGAAGTGGGCTTGGTCCAGCTGCTGGCCCTTGTGCGAGAAACGCAATCTCGCGAATGATCGAATTGACCGGCCTCGGGCCGGGCTCTTGCGGGTGGGGAGGGCGACAACAGATGGAACGTACAGCATGCACCGAGGCCGCAGATCTCGGCGACAAGCCAACGGTGTCGATCGCCACGTGGAACGTGGAATGGCGTAGGTCCGGGTCTGCCGATGCTAATCTGATCCGTGAGCGACTTTCGTCCGTTGATCCTGCCATCCTGTGCATCACGGAAGGCTACACCGACTTCTTTGGCGGTTCGGGGCATATGATTTCCGGTGGGGAGGATTGGGGATACCCATTGGTGCCCGACCGCCGGAAAGTCATGCTCTGGAGTGCCGAGCCTTGGCGAGATGTTGATATGCTGGGATCAGTTGATATGCCGGGCGGCCGCTATGTTGCCGCAACAACTGAGACGGTGCTGGGGCCGCTCCGGGTCATAGGCGTGTGCATTCCTTGGGCGGGCGCTCATGTGGCCGGCGGCCGCCGGGATCGGACTCAATGGCAAGATCACCGCGACTACCTGGAAGCTCTCGGCGGAATTATTCGTGCGAATGCAATGCGGACGGTTGTGCTGGGCGACTTCAATCAAGCTCACCCTAGAAGGCGACAGCCAAAGGCGGTCCATGATCTTCTCTCGCGTAGCGTGCTCGAAAGGATGTCCCTTGCTACGGGCGGCCGAATCGACGGCGGCGATGTTCAAGCCATCGACCATATCGCGCACAGCCATGACCTCGAATCCGGCGCGCCGGCTATGCTGTCCAATGTAGGGTCAGGCGGGAAACTAATCAGCGATCATTTCGGCGTTGCGGTTCGACTGACGCAAAATTCGGCGATCGTCTAGACGCCCGGTGATCACAAGCCAAAATCGCTGGCCGTGAGGGCTTTCATGCCGAGTAGCTGGATCTGGAAATCAGCAGTCCCGTCCCCATTCACATCGCCTTGGACAAGGGTTATGCCATTTCCGCTGTCCTGGTGCCAGGTGATCGAATTCGCGAGCACGGCTGTTGTTTGCGCTGCAACGAACTTGAAGGCTTGATCCCCTTTCACGCCAGCGTTTGCATCGAGAAGACGGAGATCGATCACATCGGCACCAGGAGCGAAATCCTGGATGATGTCGCGCGCGGTGCCGATGCCCAAGTCCGCGAGCAACTGGAAGATGAACTTGTCGTTTCCAGCGCCGCCGAGGAGCGTGTCCGTGCCTGGACCGCCGATGAGGTCGTCATTCCCGATGCCGCCGTCTAGTCGATCGCTACCTTTTTCCCCATTCAAGGTGTCGTTGCCGTCGCCACCGAACAGCTTGTCGTCGCCGTCTCCAGCATTCAGAACGTCGTTGCCTCCTAACCCGTTGATAGTTTCATGAGCCGATGTGCCGTTGATCGTGTTTTTGGCGCTCGTACCGTTGATGATCTCGTTGGCGCCGTTGATGGTGAACGAGATCTGCTTGCTGGTGTTGTCGACCGCTGTGACAGTGAAGGTTTCCGTTTTGATCATCCCGTCACCGAGGTATTGAATTGCAGCGTTGGGCACCGAGTAGGTGTAGGTGCCATTCGCGTTAAGCACGAGGGAGCCGAGGTTTCCGGGGGCAGATGTCACTGCCGTCTTGAATGCCGCCTCGCCGGCGTCCGGATCGCTGATGGATAGGATGCCGCTGGCGATCAAGTTGCCCCCCGAGACACTCACGTCCTCTGTTATCGCTGCTGCGGTCGGGTTTCCGATTATAGCGGCATCTTGAACGGGATCGACTACGAGCTTGAAAATGGTCGAAGCCGAAAGCGAGCCGTCGCTTGCGGATACCTTGATATAGTAAGAGCCGTTGAAATTAAGCGGTGGCGTCCCTGAAAAAGCTTGGGTTGCCGCGTTGAAGGCGAGCCAAGCGGGCTGCATCGGCAAGGCTATGCCATTGCTATCAACAGCGAGCGCAGAATAGGTTAGGGGGTTGCCGTCAGGATCAGTGAATGTGTTAGCGGGAACCGAGAAACTCCAGCTGCTGTCTTCATTCAAGTGCTGCTCGATGATCAGGTTGGTAACGACTGGCGCGCTATTCACGTCGGCGATGGTTTGGCCGCTGCTGATGAAAGTGGTGGTGCCGCCCAGCGTATCGGTGGTGGTCGCGACCACCCGGACCTGCCGACCAACAAAGCTCTGGTCGTCCGGAATACTCAATGTCGCTGAAATAGCTGCACCGATGTCGGTCCACGCTCCGCCGATGAGCATTTGCCACCGATAGGCGGTGCCGGTTGCGCCGTCGGGATCAATGACGTTGGTGAGTGCGGCAGTTAGCATGCCGCCTTTCCGCGCGCTGCCAGATACGTCTAGCGTGCCAGTTGCCGCATCATCGACATTAGCGACAATCTGGCCACTGCTGATGAAAGCGGTGGTGCCGCCTAGCGCATCGGTCGTCGTTGCTACGACCCTAATCTGCTGGCCGACGTAGCTTTGGTCGCTTGGAATAGTGAGGCTAGCCGAGGCTGCACCGCTGATGTCGGTCCAGGTGCCGGCAGTGAACATCTGCCACCGATAGTCGGTGCTCGTTAGGCCGTCGGGATCGATGACGTTTGTGAGCGCGGCGGTCAGGGTGCCGCTCTCCTCAAAAGTGCCGGTGACATTCAGTGTGCCGCTGGCGGCGTCATCGACGTTGGTGACGGTCTGACCGTTGCTAGCAAAAGTGGTGGTGCCGCCCAGCGCGTCGGTGGTGGTTGCGACAACCCGGACCTGCTTGCCCACGTAGCTTTGGTCTGATGGTATGTTAAGGACTGCGGTGCTTGCGTTGGCTATGTGGGCCCACGTGTTGCCGATAAGAACCTCCCACTGGTAGCCGATCGTGGTAGGTCCATCCGCATCCACGACGTTAGTCAAACTGGCCGACAGGGTGCCGGACTGGATCGCTACTCCGGTGACATCCAGTGTGCCGACCGCCGGGTCATCCACATTGGATATCGTTTTGGTAAAGCTAATGAAGTCTCTGCTTACGCCCAGGCCATCGGTTGAAGTCGCGCGGACCCGAATTGTCTGTCCGACGAAGCTTTGGTCGTCAGGCACATTGAAGGAGCTGTCGTCCGCGCCCGGAATATCAATCCACGATCCCGCCACCAGCTGCTGCCACTGGTAAGATGTGCTAACCGCATTGTTCATTGTGAGTGTGGCGGTCAGGCTGCCGCCTTCAGCGGCATTCCCGGACAAAACGAGTGTCCCATCATCCGCGTAGCTTCCGCTGCTATCTTGGATGATTTCGACGGAGCTTTGGGCGAAGATGGCGTTGCGCTGTGCGGTGGAGAAGGTGAAGCCCTGGGCGATGAGGGTGTCGTTGCCGCTACCGCCCAGAATATGCTGGGCGCTGCTAAGGTCTGCGACGGTGAAGACGGTACCTGCCGCGTTGGTGGACTGTAGATTGGCGCCCACAAACATGTGGGTCA
>NZ_JBHSFZ010000044.1:0-2207 GCF_042654265.1 Sphingobium tyrosinilyticum
GCGCTGCGCTATCCCGAGGGCTCCACGCAGCCCCTGCTGTCTTCAAAAAGTGACATCTCTAATTTGCGGAGATTGTGCCTTTTCTAACCGGCAGGAACAAATTTTGTAAGCGGTGGATTCTAAGTCGAGGTGCGAAATCCTAGTAGACCAACCCGGGATGCAGGTTGCGAACTTACTGGGCCCGGCATCCACCCAATAGTCAACGGGAATATCCGTATCGACTACACCTAAAGCAGAGATCCAGCATGTCGACGGTGTGGCCGCCCCTGGCGGCATGGGGTGGGAAGGCCATGTTCGCAGGCGATCCTGCTCATGAGCGCAAAATAGGTCTGGCGTCTGCTTTCTGCGTCGGGAGTGAGGAAGCCGGTTGGACGGTAGCGCAGCGGGTGACAGCCAGACATATAGCTTGGCAAATTGGCCGAGGGGAGGGGAGAACCACCGCGCATCCAGGCAGGGATGACGAGACCGTCCGTCATAGAGACGGCAAGCTTAGCCGGGACGGGTGGCTCTTGAGGTTCAGCAAGGCTGCTTGGCATCTGGAACTCTACCCAACGGCGGCTGAGGTCATGAACGCGGAATGCCATAGCACTGGGCGCGATTTTGGACTCGGCGGTGGCGCGGTGCGGGCTTTCAGCCTGAGCAGCGCCGCGATCGCCGCGCCCAACGCCATTATCCGTTGCATGATGTGTCTCCCTGCATTCAGCTAGAAGCCGAGAACAGGAGAGCGAGCTTGTCAACTGGACGCTTGTTCCCCGCGGAGGGCCGTCACCGCAATAACGAACGGATTTGAAGTGCTGGTCGATGATGCATCGGGGGGGCTTATGCCCGCCAATTTAAGCCGCAGCGCGGCATGCTCCCCAAGGATTGGGACTTGGCCCAGGCGACTATCGCCTGTTGCGGCATGGCGCCTGACTGCCTGGCAACTTCCCGGCCGTTTGAAAACAGGATCATCGTGGGGATTGAGCGGATCCCATAGCGTCCCGCAACTGCCTGCTCTGCTTCGGTGTCGAGCTTACCCAAGCGCATATAGGGTTCAAGCTCGCGCGCGGCCGCTGTGAAGGCAGGCGCCATCTGACGGCAAGGTCCACACCAAGAGGCCCAGAAATCCACAAGTAGGGGAATGCCGCTGCGGCTTGCATGCGCATCAAAATTGGCGGCGGTGAGGGTTATCGGTTCGCCTGCGAAAAGTGGCCGCTTGCACCGTCCGCACGTGCCGCCCCCTCGAAGCCTGTTAACAGGAACGCGGTTCGCCGTGCTGCACTGTGGGCAAATGATGATCTTGTCGTCTCTCATGAAGACGGGCTTCTACTCCCAATGGTGGTAGCGCAGCCGCCTGCGCGGACCATCAATTTCCGTTGACGATCTCAGATCGCTGCGCGGCGGACAGCGCGTCTGCATTGACGTCAGACCTGTCGATTGCTTCTTCCTTGGCCTCGCCGGCTTCTCTCGTCGCGTCGGCCTTGGCCTCCATCATATCGTCAGCGGTGCCGCTCATATTGTCGGCCATCGCGTCCATCTTGTCCGCTTTGTTTTCCATCGCTTCCTGTGCCTGTTCACCCAGCTTGTCGTCTCCTTTTCCGCCGCAGGCTGACAGCGCCAAGCTGATCGCGAACGCGGTGATGAAAGTGGATGTGCGGTACATAGTCTCTCTCCCAAGGTGCGGGTGTACCGGATGACGTTCATGTTGGGTCCCCCGTCCATTCCAACCTCGAGGCGATCCCACGGTCCTATGTGTTCGGCGGTGCGTGCGCCGCGCCCTCGCCTTGCAATGTTAGTGTTATGCACTAGATTGGGGGCATGGAACGAGCAATCAGCGCTAGTGACGCCAATCAGCGTTTCTCGGAACTCTTACGCGAAGTCGCGGAGGGCGAGAGCTTTACTGTCATGTCGCGCGGCCGCGCCGTGGCAAGGGTGCTGCCCGTTGACCGTGCCCGCGAGCAACGATCGATACAGCATCTACTGAAATTTGTAGCTGCCTTGCCTGTGCGGCATGCAGGAAACTGGTCGCGTGACGAACTTTACGAATGACGCGCGTTGCCCTCGACACCAATATCTTGGCCTATCTCGCAGGCGTTAGTCGTGACGCTCGCGACCACGCGAAAATTGGCCAGATTAGAGATTTGATCGCACGGCTTGGTAGTGGGGTGAGCCTTCTTGCTCCAGCACAGACGCTTGGCGAACTATTCGTTGTGCTGCGCCGCGGTGGA
>NZ_JBHSFZ010000044.1:2352-42087 GCF_042654265.1 Sphingobium tyrosinilyticum
TGCTGCGGATCTAGTGGTGGACCATAAGCTGCAGTTCTGGGATGCATTGATCCTCACTGCGGCAGCCGACGCAGGTTGCACGTTGCTGCTGTCCGAAGACATGCAAGACGGTTTCGTGACCCGCGGGCTGACGGTCGTCAATCCGCTGCGGGACAGCCTGAACACTAAACTTGCTGCGCTGCTTGAGGCGGCGCACTAAGCAGACTCTCCAGCCCACTGGTGTTTTTGCTCTTTTTGCAAGCTTCGAGGATGACGGACGAGGCTAGCATCCCATATGGGTACCGCGCTTTAATCAAATTTAGCGGCGTTTAAAGAGGGATAGTGAGGGCCCTGGCGCAACCTAGGGAGACCGGGGGAGCGTTGGCGCGTAGCAGCTCGAACTCGTTACGCGATGCGGCATCAGGTTAGAAGCCGCGCCTGACCGCCGACGAGAAACGCACGTTCATCGTCGCTGAGATCCTTGCTACGCCGAGTACCGCTCGAGGTGGTAGATTGCCGCCCGTCAAAAAGAGAAGGAGCCACGGGTTGGGCGCACCGATTTGCACGCTAGTGACCTGGATCCGAGCTTATTGAGGGCATAGCGAGGAAGGTACGCCAATCAACGGCTAGGTCCGTTACGCGAAGGCCGATTTGCTCCGCGACAAAGGTCGCCAGATGATGCCGTATCGCTCCCCGGTCCCGGATGATCTGCGCAAGCGTTGTGCCCGGATGCCGCAGCAGTGCCAGTTGCAGCGCTACGCCCAATCGGTTCCGTCGCTCCCGCCGCACGCCGAAATGTCCAGGTCCAAGGGCTCGAACGTATAGAGCCGGGCCAGTTGGCCATGGTCGGTCGGGATCGCCAGGACCTGATCGCGCTCATTCTCCGACAGGAGTTGATGCTTGCGCTTCATCATGCCGATGCCCGTCCACAAAGGCCATTCGAGCCTATGGACACCGATGAGTAAAGGGACATAGTATGTGGACGGATATGGATGGCATGGGACGCTCTCCAGACGACGGCACGCCGGTTTTTGCCACTGTGGCACTGACAGAACGCAAACTGATCATCGAGGTCAACAGTGCGGCCCGCGCAGAGCGAGCGATTGAGCAGATGCGTGAATGGCTGGGCGATTGTCTCGATGCAAACGCCGGCCCAACTTATGGCTGAGGAGGCCAAAGGCGGCCAGCAGAGCGAAGCGCTGGATATCCCACCCCACGAAATGGAGCGGATCAGGTGATTCGCCACATGGTGAACCTCGAGACGGTCAACACCTATGAAGGCGCGCACGACGTTCACGCGCTGATCCTGGGTCGCGCTATCACCGGCATCGCAGCTTTTTTCTGAGGTCGCCATGGATCGCGTCCAGATCGTCCACGAGAACTTCCTCACCAAGGTCGGCGGCGCCACGCTCCCGGCCGGCCGCGCGCCTGCGGGCCCGCTCAGCAATGCGCAGGCCGTGTCGATCTATCGCTCCGGCTGCCTGTCGCGCTCGCTCGACCGGATCAGCCGGGTCATGCAATCGAAGGGTGAGGGCTATTATACCATCGGCTCTTCCGGCCACGAGGGCATGGCCGCGGTCGCCGCAGCGCTGCGACCCTGCGACATGGCGTTCCTCCATTATCGCGACGCCGCATTTCAGATCGAGCGGGCGAACCAGGTGCCCGGCCAGTCGATCGCCTGGGATATGCTGCTCTCCTTCGCCTGTTCGTCGGAGGATCCGATCTCGGGTGGCCGCCATAAGGTGCTGGGTTCGAAAGCGCTCAATATACCGCCGCAGACCTCGACGATCGCGAGCCACCTGCCCAAGGCCATCGGTGCTGCCTATTCGATCGGCCTGGCCCGCCGCCGTCCGCCCGAACATCAGGCGCTCGACAATGATGCGATCGTGATGTGCTCCTTTGGCGACGCATCGGCCAACCACTCGACCGCTCAGGGCGCCTTCAACACGGCGCAATGGACCGCGTATCAGGGCGTCCCCATGCCGCTGCTCTTCGTCTGCGAGGATAATGGCATTGGCATCTCAACCAAGACTCCGAGAGGCTGGATCGCCGCCGGCTTCTCGCATCGCCCGGGGCTTCAATATTTCGCCTGTGACGGGCTCGACATCTACGATACGTATCGCGTCACGCTGGAGGCGGCGGAATTTGTCCGCACCCGGCGCAAGCCCGCCTTTCTCCATGTCCGCACTGTCCGCTTCTATGGACATGCCGGCGCCGATATGCCCACCACCTATTTGGCGCGCGAGGAGCTGGAGGCTGAGGAAGCCAATGATCCGCTTCTGCACGCCGTTCGCCTGATGGACGAGGCCGGCGCCCTCGCGCCGCCCGATGCGCTTGCGATCTACCAACAGACCGAGGAGCGCGTGGAGCGCATCGCTGCGGAAGCCGTCACCCGACCACGGTTGAAGACGGCGGCCGAGGTGATGGCTCATCTGATCCCGCCGCACCGGGCCTGCCAGCGCGTCAACGGCCCCTCGGCCGACACCCGCGCCGAAGCCTTTGGCGGTGACCTCAAGGCCATGGCGTCGCCGCAGACCATGTCGCGCCTGATCAATTGGGCGCTCACCGACCTGATGCTCGCGCATGGCGAAATCATTCTCATGGGCGAGGATGTCGGCCGCAAGGGCGGTGTCTATGGCGTCACCCAAAAACTGAGCGCGCGCTTTGGCCGGACCCGGGTGATCGACACGTTGCTCGATGAGCAGTCGATCCTCGGCCTGGGGATCGGCATGGCGCACAATGGTTTCCTGCCGATGCCGGAAATCCAGTTCCTCGCTTATCTTCACAATGCCGAGGACCAGCTCCGCGGCGAAGCGGCGACCCTCCCGTTCTTCTCCAAGGGCCAGTTCACCAATCCGATGGTCCTGCGGATCGCGGGGCTCGGCTATCAAAAGGGTTTCGGAGGCCACTTCCACAACGATAATTCGGTAGCGGTGCTGCGCGACATCCCGGGTCTCATCCTCGCTTGCCCGTCAAATGGCGCGGACGCCGCCATGATGCTACGCGAATGCGTGCGCCTAGCGCGGGAAGAGCAGCGGCTCGTCGTCTTTCTCGAGCCGATCGCGCTATATCCGATGCGCGATCTTCACGAGCCTGGGGATGGGGGCTGGCTCAACCTCTATCCCGACCCATCGGAACGCATCCCTTTCGGTCAGGTCGGCCGCCATGGCGATGGCGACGATCTTGCGCTCCTCACCTTCGGCAATGGCACCTATCTCAGCCGCCAGGCGCAAAAGCGGCTTGCAGGAGAAGGGATCGCTGCGCGTGTCATCGACATACGCTGGCTCTCGCCCTTGCCGGCGGCGAGCATTGTCGAAGCGCTCGGGGGCGCGCACAAGGTTTTGATCGTCGATGAGACCCGCCGTACGGGCGGCGTCGCCGAGGCGCTGATGGCGTTGCTCACAGAGCGCACGAATCTACCCCATACCCGGCTCACCGCCGAGGACAGCTTCATCGCGACTGGGCCCGCCTATGGCGCGACGATGCCGTCGGCCGACGACATCGTCACCGCCGCCCGCAAGCTCGTGCGGGGGGACGCGCAATGAAGGCCGTGGTCATTTGCCCGGGGCGGGGCACCTACAACAAAACCGAACTCGGCTATCTACAGCGCTATTTTCCCGACGCTGCCTTGCTGTCTCGCCTTGATGATCAGCGCCGCTGCGCCGCGCAGCCGACGCTCACCGAACTCGATCAGGCGGCGCGCTTCTCGATCGCTAGACATACGCGCGGAGACAATGCCTCTGCGCTGATCTTTGCCGCCACGCTTGGCGACTTCCTGTCGATCGACCGCAGCGCGATCGACATCGTTGCGGTGACCGGCAATTCGATGGGCTGGTATTCGGCGCTTGCCTGCGCCGGAGCGCTGTCGCCCCATGACGGGTTTCGCGTCGCCAATACTATGGGCACGCTCATGCAGCGATCACTGATTGGCGGCCAGCTCATCTATCCTTTCGTCGGCGAGGACTGGCACCCACAGCCCGAGCGCCGGGAAGCGTTGATTGATGCTGTTGAAGACATCGCAAGCCGACCCGGGCATGCGCTGTTCGTCTCGATCGAATTGGGCGGCATGCTGGTGCTCGCCGGCAACGAAGCCGGGCTCTCGGCCTTCGAAGCGGTCGCAGAACCGACCCAGCAGCGGTTTCCCTTGAGATTGGGCAATCATGCCGCGTTCCACACACGGCTAATGGCCCCGGTCGCCGAGCAGGGGCGCGACGCGCTGCCAGCCAGCTTGTTCGGCAATCCGGTTCTACCCCTTATTGATGGCCGCGGTGCGATCTGGTGGCCGGGGGCAACAGATCGCGACGCCCTTTACGCTTACACGCTGGGAACGCAGGTTACCGAAACCTACGACTTTACGCGCGCCATCACGATTGCGGCACGCGAGTTCGCGCCGGACCTTTTCATTATCACCGGGCCTGGAACGACGCTCGGAGGCGCTGTCGCGCAGTCGCTGATCCTGAGTGGCTGGCGCAACATGGCTAGCAAGGATGATTTCCGCGCGATTCAGACGACGCAGCCGCTGTTGATGTCGATGGGTATTCCAGAACAACGCGCGTCATCCACGGGCTTTAGGGAGGCGTAATCACCTTGGAGTCCTGCAGTTCTTCCGCACCGGCCGCAGTCGATCGGCGGCGGCCGACATCAATGCAAAATATGGCGGCGAGCCGGGCCTGAAGATCTACTCCCACCTGTCCGACCATTTCGCCTCGCTCGGATCGCGGATTATGTCGGCCACCGCTGGCGAGGCCCCTTATGTGCTCGACGGCCTGATGCTGGGCGCCGGTGCGCTGCCGCTGCATGAACATTACACCGATACCGGCGGCGCTACGGACCATGTCTTTGCCCTCTGCCATCTTCTCGGCTTCCGCTTCGTGCCCCGTCTGCGCGACAGTGCGGACAGGAAACTCGGCTCCATCGCCGTGCCCTCGACCTGCAAGGGCATCGAAAGCCTCATGGGGCGCACGATCAAGACCGCGGCGATCGAAGCCGATTGGGATGACATCGTCAGGATCGTCGCCTGTATCAAGGAGGGAGCCGTCGCGCCCTCCGCGATCCTGCGCAAGCTGGCCGCTTACAAACGCCAGAACAGGCTGGATTTCGCGCCGGCCGAACTCGGCCGCATCGAGCGGACGCTGTTCACGATCGACTGGCTGGAGCAGCCCGACTTACGCCGGGCCTGCCAGGCCGGCCTCAACAAGGGGGAAGCACGCCATACCCTCGCCGCCGCCATCTACACCAACCGGCAGGGTCGGTTCACGGACCGGTCGATCGAGAACCAGGAATATCGGGCATCGGGTCTGAACCTGCTGATCGCGGCGATAGCATATTGGAATACCATCTATCTGGACAGGGCCGCCCAGCACCTCACAACATCCGGCGTCCCTTTCAATGACGCGCTCCTCGCCCACCTTTCCCCAATGTGCTGGGCCCATATCAGCTTGACCGGAGACTATCTCTGGCAACGGGCAAAACCGCTCGCCCCCGGCGAATTCCGCGCCCTCGATATGGTCGCCTTGCTCATTGAAGAGAAGATCCACGGGGAGAACGGGCGAGCAGGCGATGACGAAGACCCGGCATGTTCAACTGATGTACCGTAGCGCGAGGAGTTGTCCGGCATGCTCTGCCGCAAGCGGCCGAGCGACTGCTCAAACTTCTCGGGCGATCTGCCAGGCATCGGGTTTATAGTAATTGCCGCAGTGCCAATCTTCGTTGGCGCGTTGAGGTAGCCGGACTCATCAAGCAAGACCGCACTGGCGGTGCCTCTACAGCAATGCTTGGCTACCCAAAGCGCGACACCGATGGTCCGTCCCTGTAAGCCGTAGAGAGAGCCTGCAATCAAATCGATCAATTGGAATAGATCTTGATATCCTTGACGAGCATGTCACCCGAACCGTCGCGATAATCTCCGTTCGTTTTCACTGCCACGTCCATGATCGGGTACCAGCGAAACCCGGCAAAGGGATTGACGGCTTGATAGGTTTCTTTGCCGTCGATGAACCAAGTTATATAATCGGGCTGAATATCCACGGCAAAGCTGTGAAACCCCTTGGTGAATCCACCAATGCCATAAACCTCGTCGGTGTTCATGAATATGCCCTGCTGGAAGGTGCGGTTGATATTAGCGCCTCCATGCAAGGTATTGGCTGTATAGCGATCAAAATCCCACCAACTCTCGAAACCAAATCCCTCGTAAATATCTATCTCGGGTGGCCAACCGGCCGTAGAGATAAGCCAGAAAGCCGGCCAGGAACCCCGCCGATCCGGCATTTTGGCAGTAAACTCATATTGACCATAGCCGATTTGGAGCGGCTTGCTGTTGTGGCCGCTGAGGACTACCGAGCCATAATTATAGAAAACGCCATTCCACTCCAGCGGCTGTTTAAGCTTCTGGGTATGCATCACAAGACCTTCATCCGTGTAGCGGAGCGGCGGCTCGATCCCAGCATCACGATATAGCCAACCGTCAAGATAAATCCCGGTTTCCTGATTGCCCGGCTGCGAACGGCCGTTCGGCAGTTTGGTCGACCAGGCCTTGTCATGACCTGCATCGGACCACTTCAGCGTGTCCCGGCTCATCCTCCACTGAAGCGTCCCACTCGGCGTGAAGATACGAGGCGCTCGGCCTTCTGTCTGTGTTGGCGTAGGTTCCTTCTGGAAGTCGCACTGCACATAGGCGCGATCGGTTCCCAACTTCCCGCCCCAAGGCGCCTCGACGAACCGGACGATGAAATCGGCCTGTGGAATCCCGAGGATGATCGGCACCTCTACCGTTTTTGTGAGGGGATCGCCGGGGCGGAAAATCACCGATTTATAGATGGGCTGGTAATTGACCCCGGCGACGCCTCTCACCAAGCCGGTGCCATCCTCGGTCATTACCCTGGCGATAATCGTGTTTGGGGTCGGCCGGTCGAGGGTAATCGGAACATGCGCCACGGTAGCACCAGGTTTATAAGTGGCTGGTCCAACCGACGCAGTGGCCTGCTCCGGATATCGCGTGCCGTTCGCAAAATCGAAGTCAGCGAAATTAGCCGTACCCAACGATGAGAATGATACCGTTGAGTTCGTCTCCGCGGCAGCCGCAGCGGCGTCGATCGCAGGGCGCAGAAAGTCGGCAGTTGTGAATTTTGCCTCCGATGCCTGCCTACCCGCGACCGCAGCCATCGACCGCGCGTCCCCTTTCAATTGATGGAAAAAGCTCGCGTTTGATGTCAAGCCCCACGCGCTGACACAAGCCAGGCAAAGGCATAGGAATAGAGCGTTCGAAAACGAACGCGAGAGTGTTGGTTTTTTCATGAGGCGACCCCTGTTGTCCTCTTTGGAGATTGACTGTTTTGTCGTTCCCTCCTTTCACCAGCGGGTATTGTGTGAGTCTATCCTATTGATTATCGCTGGTTTTTCTTGATCCCCAACGACCCATATACTCATATCGCCGGTTTCACGGCACGATTTGCCGCCGCAATATGCGTGTTGCGCCCGAGAAGGCGCGTCGATCGCGGAAGAGTGGCACGATCACCCACACAGCATGGTTAGTTCCAGGGACCGGCCAACCTGAATGGGCGCGATGTGCCCTATTCCTCACCCAACGAAAGTTTTACGCACGCTCAGCGTGAGACCTCGCATCACTAACACGGTGACTCACATGCTTGTTGTCGCAATTGGGCCATAGGGGCGGGGGAGTCGGCTGGCCAGGTTCGCGGCGGAAGCTAAACGGCATCCCGGCGAGAAGTTTCAGGCCCGTCCATCCGGCATTACAAAAAGTCACGCCTTCCAGCCCCATCTACGTTAAGATGGATTTGCCCGTCAAAATAGGACTCGATCCGGCACGATCTGCCGGAGAGGTATCGGCATGAAGGGCCCGAGCACGTTGCGGCATCCAACGCCGAGCGATGGCATGCTTGCCAATCCGCTCTCCCTTTGTCTCCGGCGAACCCTTTTTCTGAGCCTGCTGCTGCTCTCGGCGCCATGTGTGGCGGGGCCTTTCGAGGATGCCGCCGCGGCCTTTAAGCGCGGCGACTATGGAAATGCCATGCGCCTCTATCGCTCCCTAGCGGATCAGGGCGACGCGCGCGCCCAGAACAGCCTTGGCCGCATGTATCTTCGCGGGCAGGGAGCGAGCCGGGACTATAGGGAAGCGATAAAATGGTTTCGTCGGGCGGCCGCGCTGGGGATAGCGGACGCCCAATATAATCTGGGCGAAATCTATCTGCGGGAATATGGGGTCGAACAGGATATGGTGGAGGCCGCGCGTTGGTATACCCGGGCGGCTGAGCAGGGTCATGCCGCCGCCCAGTTCACCCTTGCCGTCCTCTACACGATCGGCCGGGGCGTCTCGAAAAATCAACCTAAGGCGGTCTATTGGTTCGATCGTGCTGCGACACAGGGCCATGCCGACGCACAGGTTGAATTGGGCATTCTTTACGGCACTGGCCGGGGCGTGCCCAAAGATGCGGTAACGGCTTACAGGTGGATCCTGCTGGGCCAGACCTACGCCCGCACCACGGCTCTCCGCACACGGGCGGCGCAGTCGCTCGGGCGCCTGTCCAGGGGCATGACGCCGACCCAGATTGCCGAAGCGCAGCGCCAGGCGCGCGAGTGGAAGGCTGTCCCGGCCAAGGGAGGGCGCTCATGATGCCCTTTTCCGACCCTCCCTCGATTGAGGATATGACTCCCGCCGAACCTAAACCGGCGATCGGCGGCACGCGTTATTGGTTTGCGATCATTGTTGCCGTCGCCAGTCTGGCTCTCACCTTCATCGCGTGGCGCTGGCTCTCGCAGGAGCAGAGCCAGTCGATCGAGACCGAATTCACGCTGGAAGCCGATCAGCGCGCCGAGGGGATCAAGCGGCAGTTTGCGGCGGAAACCAGCGTCGTCAAGGCGCTTCTGGCCTATTATCAGGGCTCCGACGATGTCAGCCGGGATGAGTTCGGCGCCTTTGCGAGAGTCTATCTAACCGGGCTTTCGAGCCTCGATTCCGTCCAGTGGGTGCCCTATGTGCCCGGCGGCGGCCGCGCCGAACATTTTCCCATTCTCTATGCGGAACCCTCGCTCGGCAGCGCAGGCCATATCATCGGCTTTGACTGGGGATCGGACCCGTTCGCGCAAGCGGCGATCCTGGCTGCGCGAAGCAGCGGGGAGATCAACGCGGCCGCCCATGTCAAATTGCCGCAGATGACCGATGACGCGCCGCGCATCGCGGTGTTCGCGCCCGTCTTCGACGGCGCGATCGAGGAGATGACTGTCGACCAGCGGCGTGCACATCTTAAGGGGTTAGTCGTGGCGGTGGTGCGGGTCGGAGATTTGATCCAGGGCGCCATCGATCTGATGCCGCGCCAGGGAGTCGACCTTTATCTGCTCGATTCAGCCGCCCCGTCGTCCCAGCGCGTGCTACTGTCGATCCTGTCGCCGGGCAGCGACAGGAAACGGCGCCCCGGCACCGGCGCCGAAATGGCGGGCGAACTTTTTCATTCCAGTTCGCTCGTGATCGGCGACAGCGTCTTCACCATCTACAGTGCGGCCACAAGCGCCTATGGCGCCAGGCGATTGACATCGACGCCGACCATCGCGCTCGCCGGCGGCCTGGCCGTGACCCTCATCCTGACGATCTACCTTATCTCGCTCGCCAATCAGCGGGCGCGTACCGAGCAGGTCGTAGCGCAGCGGACGGCGGAATTGCGCGGCCTCAACGCACGGCTCGAAGAACGGACCATGCAGCTTGTCACATCCGAAGCCGAGCTGCGCGCCGCCAAGGACAAGGCGGAAGAGGCGACGCGGGCCAAAAGCCAGTTCCTCGCCAATATGAGCCATGAGATTCGCACGCCGATGAACGGCGTGATCGGGGCCGCCGAACTGCTCGGCGACACGCCGCTGACGGCTCCCCAGCGCGAATATCTCTACATGGTCAGCCAATCGGCAGACGCGCTGCTCCACCTCATCAACGATATTCTCGATTTCTCCAAGATCGAGGCGGGTCGGCTCGAACTCGAACATGTCTCGTTCAATTTGCGCGATGAGCTGGCCGACACGCTGCAGTCCTTCGCCGCCCGCGCGACCGAGAAGGGCATCGAACTCGCCTGCCATGTCGCGCTTGACGTGCCCGACGCGCTGGAGGGTGACCCCTATCGGCTCCGGCAGGTGATCATCAACCTCGTCGGCAATGCGCTGCGCTTCACCGATCAGGGCGAGGTCGTCGTCGACATAGCGGTCGGCGCGAAGACCGATGAGGAAGCATTGCTCCGCGTTGCGGTGAGCGATACTGGCCCCGGCATCCCGCCCGACAAGCAGCAGCTGATCTTCCAGGCCTTCTCCCAGGCCGATTCCTCCTTCACCCGCCGGTATGGCGGCACGGGCCTCGGCCTCACCATCGCCGCGCAGCTTGTCCAGCTGATGGGCGGGCAGCTGCATCTGGACAGTGAGGTCGGGCGCGGCAGCCGTTTCCACTTCACGATCCCCTTCGCTCTGTCCGACGCCGCGCCGACCGGCCAGCCGGTCGAACAACCCACGCTGCTGGGATTGCCGGTGTTGGTGGTGGACGACAACGCCACCAATCGCCGCATCCTCGACGAGATGATCCGCGGCTGGGGGATGAAGCCGCTCGCGGTCGATAGTGGCCCCAAGGCCCTTGCCGCGCTTAAAAACGCCGCCGGGATCGGCCGCCCCTTCCGGCTGGTGCTGCTCGACATGATGATGCCCGGTATGGACGGCTTTGCAGTTGCTCGCGAGATCGCTGGTGACGAGGAGGCGGAGCGGCCAGCGGTGATCATGCTCTCCTCCGCGCGCAAGGACGAAATGGCCCGCCGTACCAAGGCGGTCGGCATTGCCTCCTTCCTGCTCAAGCCCGTGCGCCAGTCCGAATTGCTCGAAGCCATTTTTGCCGTGCTTAAGGTGACGGTGGCCGAGGAGAGCCATGCGCCCGAACCAGTGCCCGATCGCCAGACCCCGCTCCATGTGCTGGTGGCCGAGGACAATGCCGTCAACCAGCGCCTTGCGCTGCGGCTGCTCCAAAAGCGCGGGCATCGGGTGAAGATTGTCGGCAATGGCGCGCAGGCGATCCAGGCGCTGGCGCAGGACGATTTCGACGTGGTGCTGATGGATGTGCAGATGCCCGAAATGGACGGGTTCCAGGCTACGGCGGCGATCCGCGAACAGGAGAGCGCGTCGGGCAACCACATGCCGATCATCGCTATGACGGCGCATGCGATGCGCGGCGACCGCGAACGCTGCCTGGAGGCCGGCATGGACGATTACATCTCTAAGCCGCTCCGCGCTGAAGACTTTTATGCGGTGGTGGAAGGACGGTTCGCGGGTGCCGCGAAATTTCACAACAAGGAAGGGCCGGCGGGATGAACACGCTTCTTGATTGGACCAGGGCGCTCCAGAATGCCGATGGCGACGAGGAATTGCTGATCGAGCTGGCGGGGGTCTTCATCGATGAAGGACCCGAAATGATGCGGCAGGTCCGCGCCGCGATCGACGCCCAGGACGCGCACGAACTGCAACGCGCCGCGCACAGCCTGAAGGGTTCGGCCCATATCTTCGCCGCATCCGCCGCCACCGACGCCGCCTTCCGGCTCGAAGCCATGGGCGCGGAGGGCAATTTTAAGGACGCGGCGGATGGCTGGTCGATCCTGCGATTCGAGATCGACGGATTGCTCGCTGCGCTGAAGGAAAGGGTCGGCGGCCAGAGACCCGACCAGGCCCGGAATGAACATAATATATGAGCAAGGGTGAAAGGTCATGGCCAACCAACGCATCACCGTCCTGCTAGTCGAGGATAATCCGGTCTACTCCCGCCTGATCCAGAAGCTCCTTGCTAAATCGGAGCATCAGCATTTCGAAGTGGCCGTGGCAAGCACGCTGGAAAGCGCGATCGAGCGGCTGGCGGTGGGCGGCATCGATGTCGTGCTGCTCGACCTCATGCTGCCCGATAGCGCGGCGCTGGACACATTTTATCGGTTGCGCGCGCATGACATGCACACTCCCATCATCGTACAGAGTGCGATGGACGACGTCGGCCTCGCCAGCAAGGCGGTCGAGGGCGGGGCGGAGGATTATCTGCTCAAGGACGGCATCAGCAGTGCGTCGCTGACGCGATCGATCCATTATGCGATCGAGCGGACCCATGCGCGCGGGGCGGAATGGTCATCCTCGATGCTCCACCTCGCCCAGCAGCAGTTCCTCAAAGCCGCCTATATCACCGGGCTCGATCCCAATATCCGGCAACGCCTGCTCTTTCCGGAACGGACGCAGATTTGCGCCCTGCCATTCAAGCGCGATGGGACCGATCAGGTCGAAACCGTCTTTGCTTATCGGGTGCAGCATGTGCTGACGATGGGGCCGACCAAAGGGGGGCTTCGCTACCATCCCGACGTTAGCCTGGGCGAGGTGGCGGCGCTGTCGATGTGGATGACCTGGAAATGCGCACTGGCGAAACTGCCCTTCGGCGGCGCCAAGGGCGGGGTCCGGGTCGATCCCACCGCCCTTAGCAAGGATGAACTGGAACGGCTCACCCGGCGCTATACATCGGAATTCATCGGCATGATCGGTCCCGAAAAAGATATCCCAGCGCCCGACATGGGGACAGACGCGCAGGTCATGGCCTGGATCATGGACACCTATAGCGAACATGTCGGCTATTCGGTCCCCTCGGTGGTGACAGGTAAACCGGTGGTTCTTGGCGGGTCGCTGGGCCGTAATGAGGCGACCGGGCGGGGCCTTGCCTATCTGGTGAGCGAAACCTGCCGGCAGATCGGCCTCGACCTCAATCGCGCGACCGCCGTGGTCCAGGGCTTTGGCAATGTCGGCATGCATGCGGCCACTTTCTTGGCCGAGGCTGGTGCCAAGATCATCGGGATCAGCGATGTTAGTGTCGCACTGCATAATCCTGGCGGCCTACCGATCGACAAGCTGAAGGACTATGTCCGCCAGCATCGCCAGCTCTTCGGCTGTCCCTTTGGAGAGATCATCCCCAGCCGCGACCTGCTGGAATTGCAGTGCGACATCCTCGCGCCCTGCGCCCTGCAGAACCAGATAACCGCGGAAAACTCGTCACGGATCAATTGCAAGATCCTGGCCGAAGGGGCCAACGGCCCCACGACCTTGGAGGCGGACGACATGCTGGATGCGCGCGGGATCATCGTGCTCCCCGACATATTGACCAATGCCGGGGGGGTCGTCGTGTCCTATTTCGAATGGGTGCAGGGCCTGCAGAACCTTACCTGGCCGCTTGAAGAGATCAACAACCGCATGCGCGAGATATTGACCGACGCCCTGTCCCGCACGCAACGCCGCGCCCACGCGGAAAAGGTGGATCTGCGAACCGCTGCCATGATCGAGGCTTTGAGCCGGGTCGGCGCGGCCAATCATCTGCGCGGGCTTTTTCCCTGAATGACCTATCGGCCAGCCTTGAAGTTTGCCGCCGATCCAAATCGCCGCTGCAGCTGATTGCGGGCAAGCCGCCAAAGCGCCCGCGGGCGCATGAATGTGCGCCGCCTCGTCTCGTGATCCATGACCTCCATTAGGTCGCCGTGCCGGCCTTTTGGCTCGAAGGATAGCTGGAAAGTCCTGCTAAGCGCAAGCAGCACGTCCGCGCGTGCTTACCTCTTTCGCGATGGTTTTTGCTCGTTCATAAGTATCGCTTACCAACCAGTTCGACCCTGTGCGGACGGCTCTTGGTAAGGGTTTGGAGACTTTGCTCAGCTGGTTGGTGCGGCCATGTGTTCGACCCGTTTTAGCGGCTTTTTGATGCCGCCATGCGCAGGTTCGAATCCTGCCCCCCAACCACACATTCCGACATGACGAGGCACGTTCCCCCGGCTATCTGGAGCGAGCCCAGAATGGCGCGGTTCTGCGCGCTTTCACGTTCTGCTTTGAAATCTGTGGACCGCAGAGACGTGCTTTTCCGCGCAAATCCCACAAAAAAGGCCCCGCGTCTCACGAGGCCTTTTCAGGTGGTCCACAGTTTTTGAGAGAGAGGCTAAAAGCCGAGCGCCTCGCGCTGACTTTTCCAGTCGAGCGGGACGCTGGTGTATTTCAGGAGCCGCCGTGATGTGACCGATGGCGTCGGCCCAGGGGGTGCTTGCCCGATCGTTTAACCAATGCGGGGCAAGCGTATGGCGACAGACGATCGACGCGATATCGGCTCGTTTTGCAAGGAGCGCTACGCCACGGGAGCGAAACTATGTGCGGCTATTATTTACGCGCCTCGGCCCTGAGCGCAGCCCGCTGGATCTTTCCGGTCGGCGTCTTGGGAAGTTCCTCAAGTATGATGACGGATTTCGGCACCTTGTACGCCGCCAACTCGTCTCGACAATGTTGAATGAGCACTGATTCCTCCACCGCAGCGGCTTGCTTCAAGGAGATATAGGCACGGACAGTTTCGCCCCGGTAGTGGTCGGGAACGCCAATAACCGCGGCCTCTTTCACGGCAGGATGCGCAACAAGCACATCCTCCACCTCCCGCGGCCAAACCTTGAAGCCCGAAGCGTTGATCATGTCTTTCTGGCGATCGACAACATAAAACCAGCCGCGCTGGTCCATTACGCCGATATCTCCCGAGCGAAGCCATCCTTCTTTCATCGTTTCCGCAGATTCTGCCGGCTTATTCCAATAGCACTGCATCATCTGCGGGCCGCGCATCCAGATTTCACCCGGATTTCCTGGCGAGAGCGGCTTGCCATCGGGGCCGGCGATCATCGCCTCGGTAGACGAGATTGGCAGGCCTACCGCCAGCGCTCCGGTGTCCGGATCCACAGGTACGTCCACTCCGATCGGCGCTATGTGCGTCGGGGCCGTGGACTCGGTCATGCCGTAAACCGGCTGAAGCGTGACGCCCAGTCGATCCTGTACAGCGTCTCGCAACGCCGGGGCAATGGGGGCGCCGCCGGAGAAGACGTTTTTGAAACTGGCGAAATCCTCCCGATCCACATCCTTGGTGTTCATCAGGGCGTTGAAGGCGGTGATGGCGCCTATCGTGAATGTGGGGCTATAAATGCGGATAACATCCAGCACGGCTGCGGCGTCGAACCGGTAATGAAGCGCAAGCGAGCAACCGGTCGCAAAGGCCACCCCCATATGCAGCACGAAACCGGTGATGTGGAAGAGCGGAGCAAGCCCCAATATGCGGCTGCCCGGGTCGATGCCCATCCACAAGGCGCTGGTAAAAGAATTGAAGGCCAAGCCCCCATGGCTGATCACAGCGCCCTTCGGAACGCCAGTCGTGCCCGAGGTGTAGAGTATCAGCCCGATGTCCTCGCCTCTGGCCGCTTCCACAACGGGCCGCTCGCCTCGGCGTTCGACGCAGATGCCGAACATATCCGGCCGATCTGGCGAATCCTGTGCGATCGGGCGTCGAGGCAAAACCCGCTGGTCGTCCTGGCTCTGCCAATCATATGCCGAGGCGTGAGCAACAGGGACGGAACTAAGTCCGGCATCGTCGAGGGCACGACTGACGGTCGCCAGATGCTCTCCGTGACAGATCAACTCGCCGGGAGCATAGTCGGCGAACATACGGGTCAGTTCACTCGAAGTGTACATCGGGTTTCCTGGAACCGGAATTGCACCCAGCTTCCATGCGGCGAGAATAGCGATGATCAGATGTGGGACATTTTGAAGAATGATCCCTACCCGCGCGCCACGCTGCACTCCCACCTCCGCGAGCCACGTAGCAAAGGCACCGCTGAGTATATCGAGTTCCCCGTAGCTCAGCGAAGCGTCAAAATAACGGATCGCCTCCTGGTCGGATGATCCAGCCACTGCGCTTTGGAACATCGAGAGCATGTCGCCATGGCCCGGAGATAAAGTGGCCGGGAGATTGTCGGGATAGCATCCCAGCCACGGACGTTCTCTGGCGCAGCCGCCAGCGCGGCTTGGCTGCCCGTCATGTTCCGAAGACGTCATACCCCGACCTCAGCTTCCCCAAGTCATTCGGCAGGAGGCATGTTGACCTGCAGCATGTCTATCAGCTTGCGCTTCATCGGCAGCACCCAGTC
The DNA here is from genome assembly GCF_042654265.1 of Sphingobium tyrosinilyticum. Taxonomy (NCBI): domain Bacteria; kingdom Pseudomonadati; phylum Pseudomonadota; class Alphaproteobacteria; order Sphingomonadales; family Sphingobiaceae; genus Sphingobium; species Sphingobium tyrosinilyticum. The sequence continues at coordinate 18,318 of NZ_JBHSFZ010000044.1, forward strand.
GCGCTTGAGTTGCAGGTCGAGGAATCCGGCCTCCTCAAGCTCGTCGCACAGCTTCATCTGGTGGGCGAGGTCGAACAGATCATATTGCGAGGAGAACTTGCCATCGCCGCCATAGGTGATGAACGACACGCCTTTGGTCTCATAATAGCTGCCGTCGGGCCGCTTGCCGGGACCGCGATTAACCCAATAGCTGATGATGCGGTCACCGTTGATCGCCCAGTCCAAAATGGGGAAGCTCCAGCCGGCCCAGCCTGAGCCGACGTCCATGTCGCGGCCATAATGGGTACGGCGGATTGCCTCGCGCCCCTCCGCCACCACGGGTGTGGCCCCGGCGTAGGGGCAGATATAGACGCAATCCTCATGATACAGCTCATCGGCGATCCACGCCCAGCTATTGCGTTTCTCCGCCTCGACGAACGCATCCTTCAGCCGGATAATCGACGCTTCTACTTCCTTATAGGGGTAGTTCATGACGGTCTCCTCAATCCTTGTGCCAATAAGTACCGTAGTGCTTTTCCCACGAACCCTTTTCATACGCCCATGCTTCGGGCGGCAGCATTTCGGCTGCATATTTCGTGTCGGGATATTCACGCACGTGCAGGATGCGGCCGTCCTGCACGACGAGCACATAGCAGTAGCGGTTGTTGTACGTCCCTCCGCCCGGCTTGGGGGAAATGCTCTCCGTCTCGATCAACACGGTGTCGCCCTCCGCGATGACGCCGTGCAGGACGAAGCGCATTGGCATCATCCGCATGATCTCCCGACCCGAGAGTTTGAAGGTGGTCATCGGCACGGCGGTACGCGGGCCGACGTTCCACCAACTGCCCGTGTCGTCGAGTACCGCCATGGCATCGTTTACCCGGCCCTCGTTCAAAAGTTCGAAGAAAGAGCATGCGATCGCCTTGGCTTGCGCCGTTCCGCTATGGTCAGGCATTGTCGTAGGCGTCCGCGATATTGGGCACGAACAGTTCCCAACCATCCGGGCAGCCGATCGAGCTTTCGTCCCAGAACGCCCGCAGGCGTTTGAGTTTGCCCGCGTCGTCCAGTTCGGCATGCTCGATGATCGACAGGTCAAGACCCTTACCTTCGTCAGGCAGGCGCACTTCCATGGTGAAGCGCAATATACCCTGATTACCGCAGGCACGGATCTCCTCCAGACGCGGCGTTATCTGCCGCGACGGGTCAGATAGCGCGAAATCCCAGAATTTGCCGATGCCCGCATGGCCGCGGAACGGCGGCGTGCCTACTGGATCCTCCAGCACCGCGTCCTCGGCGAACAACGATAAGAGCAGCGGCTTGTCCTTAGTGGTCCAAGCGCGAATATAGTCCTGCAGAGTCTTGCGTACTTGATCGGGTGTAGCGGTCATGATCCTCTCCTTATTTTTTATTGGAAAATGCCGGGCCAATGGGCGCGGTGCCTCCTCGATTCCGACTAGTCAAACTCATCCGGCAGTCTGCGCGCCATCGACAGGCAGAGCGATGCCGCTCACGGTGCGGGCGTCCTCCGACCCAAGATAGGCAATGGCGCCTGCCACCTCCTCCGCTTCGATCAGATCGCCCATCTTCGACGCGTTGCGCATCAGCAGCGCGACATCGACGCCTTCTGGGAGGACGCCCGTGCTCATCGGCGTTTTGACGCCTGTGGGGCAGATGGCGTTAACCCGCACCCCCGCACTCGCAAATTCGATTGCGAGCGACTTGGTCAGGCCGATGACGCCATGCTTGGCTGCGCAATATGCCGTAGTATAGGCGATGCCTACGAGGCCCGCGGCCGAGCTGATGTTGACGATATTGCCCTTAGTCTGCACGAGATGCGGCATCGCGGCCTGGCAGACGTAGAAGATGCTCGACAGGTTGACGCGCATCATCCGTTCCCAGCGCTCTTCGCCGAACTGCGCGAGCGGTCCCCAGTCCATGATCCCGGCAATGTTGCACAGCATGTCGATGCGCCCGACAGCCTCCGCGGCGGCGGATATGAAGCCGCGGCAAGAAGCGGGATCGCCCGCGTCGAAGCCAATCACGACGGGCTTCGTCGGCGCGTCCAGCATGTCCGCGACGGCCCGCGCTCCATCCTCGTTGAGGTCGCCCAGCACCAACGTCGCGCCTTCTTGGGCCAGACGCTGGGCGGTTGCCTTGCCGATACCCGAGGCGGCGCCGGTGACGATCACGATCTTCTCACGATAGCGCATTTTCTTCTCTTTCCGTCAGTTTGCCCGGCTGGGCTTGATGGTCCCAAGGTCGCGGCCGTGGCAGGTCAGGTTCCCGACGAGGTCGTTGGCCATCCGTCGCTCGACGAAGCGCCATTCGCCATCCACCTTTTCCACCACGTCGCGATAGTCACCGCCAATGACCGGTTGCAGCGCGAGCGCATCGGTCTGCTGAAACACCATGACATAGGAGCTGACGACGGCCCGGCCGGGTCCCTCCGGGCGGATGATGACGTTGGCCAGGAAATGGCGGGTGCGCGGCGTGCCATCGGCATAGGTGATCACCCAGTCGCGGAACGCCGCCGCGACGGCGAGCGGATCCTTCTCCGCCATCAGCGCGCCGCCGCTGTAGACGGTCGCATCGCGAAACAGCTCGCCCACTCCGTCAAAATCCCCGGAATCCAGCAAATAGGGGTAAGAGAAGAGCAGGTTCTGGATTGCGATATAGTCCTCGCCAGTCATGATCATTTCTCCGGTTCTGGGCGCGCCGCCATCAGGCGAGATAGCGGGCGCGATAGGCGGCAAAGCGCGCTTCGACCTCTTCAGCTGTGAGGCCGTAGCGCTCAAGCGAATAGTCGTGCGCAGGACGCTGTTCCCGGCCATTGCCTGCGAGGAACTCGGTCAGCGCGGCTTCCGCCTCCGGCGTGTCGCTAATCCCGAAGCGGGCAAGCGCCCGCTTGGCCTGCACAAGCGGCTCACGGGCGACTTGGCGATAATCGATGTCGATAAACCGGTCCTCGCCTATCCGGTTTCTAGCGACCTCGAAGGCACGCAGCCATTCGTCGAGCCGCTCGATCCAGAAGCGGCCGACCAGTTCGTCCGGCACTTCCGCCGACATGCCGTAGAGCGATGCCATCATGCTGATATAGGATGGCACCACCTGCATGGGATCACGATGGGTCATGATCAGCTGCGCGTCTGGAAAGGCGCTGGCGGCGACCTCGGCGAAGGGCAGGTTGGACGGGCTTTTCAGGATCCATTTGCGGCCGGCGCGGGACGGGTCCTGCCATTGCAGATATTGCAGTACGACGATGAGGTCGCGATGGCCGCATGACTGGTCATAGCCGCTCAGCCAGTCCGCGAAGGTGGGAACGAAGGCCATGCCCTCGAGCATGGTGCTGACGAACATCTGCCCCAGGATGATGATCTCTTCGTCGGGGCCGTCGATGTCGAGCGGATGAATGGACATGAGACCGGGCGCAACGCTCAGCCAGCCGTCCAACATCACCTGCGCGGCCGCGCGCCGTTCGACGGGGCTGCCGCGTTCCTCGCCGGGGAAAGGGGCATAATTTTGTCCCTCCCACCAACGGATTGCCGTCATCCCCGGGGTGCTGGCGAGCAGCCGGTGGAAGATGGTGCTGCCGGTACGAGGCAGGCCCAGGATGATGCCGGCGACCTCCACCTTCTCGTCCAATATCCCTGGATGACGTTTGAGGTCGTCGATCAGGCGCAGCCGGCTGACGAGGCCCTTCACCATCACTTCCCGCTGCGCGGCCGCGCCGGCGTCGGTCAGCCGCGCTTCGCTACGCAGAGACTCTAGGTAGCGGTCCATCGGCTCGATGAACCACATGTCCCCGAAATCCCCGAGGCCGGAGCGCCCGCGGGCGGTGGCAAGCAGCGCATCCTTCGCCAGAGTCGGCGTGTCATCCACAAAAATCTCCATTATGCTCTCCCGGCACGCGGGCAGACGGCGCGATCCGTCACGCCAGTTCAAAATCGCTGAGCTTGGGCGCGGCCATCGCCTCGGCGAAACGGTCGTAGCTCCATGGCCAGGTCAGGGGCACGCCGTGCGCATCGAGATACCAGCTCGTGCAGCCCGAGCCGAAGATCGTGTGCCGTGCGGCGGTGATGCGCCGTTCCTCATAATCGGCCAGCGCATCGTGGCTTGCCGCGACGGCGCTGCACTGCCCCTGCCGCAGCAGATCGAGCAGCTGGTCGATATAAGCCCATTGCCGTTCGGCGATGTCGATCAAGGAGAAATTGCCAACCGGCGCGGTCGGGCCGTTCAGCAAGAACAGGTTCGGAAAATCGGGAATGGTAATCGCGTAATAGGCTGTCGGGCGGACCGCCCACGCCTGATTCAGGTCGGCCCCGTCGCGACCGGTCATGATCATCGGCCGCACAAACCTGTCAGCATGAAATCCCGTGGCAAGTACGAGCAGGTCCAGCGCATGCAGAGTGCCGTCTCGCATGCGCACGCCCTCCGGCTCCACCCGCTCGATCGGGCCGGTTTCGATGAAGACATTGGGTCGCTGTACGGCGGCGTAATAGTTTGGGGAGTAGATCAGCCGTTTGCACGCCGCGCGATAGCTGGGCCGCAGCTTCTCACGCAGCTCGGGATCGGTCACGCTTTCCTCAAGATTGCGCAGCACGATCGCCTCGATCTCCGCCATTTCGGGTGAGTCCGCGTCGATGATTGCCGCGTTGAACCGACGGATGCCGCCCCAATAATCCTGGCCGAAGCGGATCGCGTCGATATTGGAGACATCGGATCGGAAAGCATGCCGATCCGTCTCGGAATAGATGAAGTTTTGGACCGGCATGATCCATTGCGGGGAACGCTGGAAGTGGACGAGGCGGGACGCGCGTTCCGACAGGGCGGATACGATCTGGACGCCTGTGGATCCGTTGCCGATCACGCCGATGCGGCGGCCGTCAAGCGGAACCGTGTCGTCCCAGCGCGTGCTGTGAAAACAGTCGCCGGCGAAGCTGTCGAGGCCGGGAATGTCGGGCGTCCGCGGATGGTGCAGCACGCCGGTGGCGGCGATCACCACGTCCGCGACGTCGGTGGACCCATCGGACAGCGTGATGTGCCAAAGGCCCTCAAAATAGCGACAGGCCGCGACCTCGGCGCCGAATCGGATATGCTCCCGGATGCCGTAATCGTCCGCGATGCGTTCGAAGTAATGCTGGATTTCCGGGCCCGGCGCGTAAAATTGCGACCATTCCGGATTGGGCGCAAAGCTGTAGGTATAGGCATGCGCCGGCACGTCGCAGGTTAGGCCAGGATAGCGATTTTCCCGCCATGTGCCGCCAACCTTGTCACCCTTTTCGTAGATGACGAACTGGTCGCCCTTTTCCTTCAGGCGAATGCCGGCGAGCAGGCCGGCCATTCCCGCGCCGATGATGACGCACCGCAGCCGGTCGCGGGGTTCAAGTTCAGTGCCTGCCATTCTCTCCAGAGCCTTCCCGCGCCTTCCCGGCGCTGACGTGATCCGCCATGGCTGGTCCGAAATCGTCGCGCTTTCCACCTCCAAATCGATTAGGGGGAAAGATCTTCTATCGGTTCCTCCTCATCTGTTTCGACGAGGCGCGGGCGAATCAGGTCCGCCATGTTGCGATCGGCGATCGGCGAGCGACCGACGCAGATGGAGAGGATTGCATGAGCCTTGCGGGGAAGTCCGCGCTTGTGACCGGAGGCGGATCAGGTATCGGCGCCTCTGCCGCATTGCGACTGGCGGTCGAAGGATGCCGTCTTGCCATCGTCGATATCCGCAAGGGCGACGCGGAGCGCATTGCAGCTCTCATCACCGCGCGGGGTGGCAGGGCTGTGGCGATCGCGGGCGACGTGTCGCTGGAGGCGGACAATGAGCGCTTCTTCGACGAGGCGGAAAGCGCATTGGGCGGCCTCGACCTCGCTTTTCTCAACGCGGGTGCGATCCAGAACTACGGGCCATTCGACCGCATGAGCATCGCCGAATTTGATCGCATGATCGCGATCAACCTGCGCGGCCCCTATCTTGGCCTGAGGCAGGCCCATAGGAGGCTGCGGCTGGGCGGGGCAGCGGTGGTTACCGCTTCCGCGGCCGCGCTCACCGGCTTCTCGGACGCGGCAGGCTACACCGCCGCAAAGCACGGCGTCGTTGGCCTCGTTCGCGCTGCTGCGCGCGAGTTTGCAAGCCGGGGGCTCAGGGTCAACGCGATCTGCCCCGGACCGGTGGCGACGCCCATGATCGGAGCGGAGCAGCAGGATAGCGTCCAGGACCCGAGCCAGCTGGGCACCCCCGCCTATCGCGGTGAATTGAGCCCGCAAATGGTGGCGGAAACGGCGCTGTTCTTGCTCAGCCCAGCCGCCGCGGCCATCAACGGCCAGGCGCAACTCGTCGACGCGGCGTTGCTGTCGGCATTTCCTCCCGCTCCCGAAGATCAGTGAACCGGAGAACCCAGATCATGTCGGATACCACCGTGGACCAGAAAACCAGCTACGACCCTGCCAACGTCGTTACGTCCGAAACGGTCGTCATCGAAGCGTCGCCTACCCTCGTATGGGAAATTCTCACCGACCTCGACCGCTATGGCGAATGGAATCCCTTCTGCGTGAAGGCCAGTTCCACGCTGGAGATGGGCGCGCCGGTCTTCATGAGTCTGGTCAACTACCCCAATCCCGGTGCGCTGCTGCAGGGATGCGAATATGTCTGCGCCTTCGAGCCTGAGCGGCGCCTCGCATGGGAAGCGCGCTGGCATGAGGACTGGCCCTATGCCGCACGCCGCGACCAGTTTGTCGAGCCGGTGGCGGGCGGCCACTGCCGCTACTGGTCCACGGACGCGTTTTTGGGCGAGAATGGCGTCCACGTCATGCGGTTCTGCGGCCCCTGGGTCAAGCGCGCCTTCGACGACACCGCCTATGCGCTTAAAGCGCACGCGGAAGCGCTCCATGCTCAAAGGATGGGGCGCTGATGGCGGGACGGATTTTAAGCGAGCCCAGGGCCATGTCCATCCGCCAGAGACCTCCCACCCCGAAAGTCGAGCGCGGCTTCCTGGGATGGCGCATGGTTGCGATCGCGGCGGTGACGCAGAATGTCGCGGTCGGCCTGACCTTCGGGTCATTCGGCACGCTCGTCCTCGCCATCGAACAGCGGTTCGCCACCACCCGGACCCTGTCCGCACTGGGCATCTCGCTTGTCATCCTCCTCTATTCGCTGAGCGCGCCGCTCATTAGTCCGCTCCTGGCGCGGACGTCGATCCGCCGGGTGTTGACCATCGGCGCGTTGCTGGGCGCGGCCGGCTACTGCCTGCTGCCGCTGGCGGGCAGCATCGGCCAGTTCCTCGCCATCTTCGCGCTGCTGATCTCGCCCGGCTTCCTGTTGCTCGGCGTGTTGCCGTCGAACATCCTTGCCAGCAACTGGTTCATCCGACACCAGGGGCGGGCCCTGGGTTTCGTCACCATGCCGGTGTTCGTCATGCTGGTGCCGATGATCAGCGCCTGGGCGCTGCACCATTTCGGGCTGGATAGGGTGCTGATCGGGATTGGCATCGCCCATCTGCTCGTTCTCCCGCTCATGCCCTTTGTCATCGACCGGCCGGAACAGATCGGCCAGCATCCCCTCGGCCATGAAGATGCCATCGCGCGGATCGAGACACGGCAGATGCTGCCTTGGAAGGCACTGCTCACCAATCCTTCCCTGTGGCTCCTCACCGTCGCGGTGGGCATCGTGGTTGGCGGCGGCGTGCTCAAGGCCGCGCATATGGTGCCGCTCGTCATGGGCCAGGGCTGGAGCCTGGAGGAGGCTTCCTTCCTATTCGCCGTTTCCGGCGGCACCGGCGTTCTGGGAGCGATCGCATTTGGCTGGCTCGCCGACCGCCTGGGGCCAGGTCACGCGCTGGCGGCGAACAGCGTCGTGCAGGGGCTGGTCTGGTTCATCTTTCTTCAGCCCGCGCCCTATTGGCTGTTGGTGGTGGATGCGGTCGTGGTCGGCGCATGCGGCGGCGGCATCGCCGCGGCGCAGGGCGTGCTGCTGACCCGCCTGTTCGGCCCACGCAACTTCGCGCAGGTGATGGGGCTGGTCACGATGTTTACGGTGCCCTTCACTTTCGGCGCCGCCCCGCTCGCCAGCGCCTTGTTCGACGCGACCGGCAGTTATTGGACGCCGATCGCGCTGCAGATCGGCGGCTTTGCCTTCGCCGCCGCCATCTTCCTACTCCTGGAGCGGCAAGTCCCCATCCTATCGTCAACGACGGAGAGACGAACGTGATTCTCAAAGACAAGGTTGTTATCGTTTCCGGCATTGGCCCTGGCCTGGGCCAGGAACTCTCGTCTCTTGCGGCGGCGGAAGGCGCGCATGTCGTGCTCGCGGCGCGCACGCCCGAAAAGCTCGATGCGGCGGAAGCCATGATCCGCCAGGCCGGACAGGATGTGGGCGTCCTCAAGGTGCCGACCGACATTTCCAAACGGGATGATGTGGAGCGGCTGGTCGGCGCGACCATGGACCGCTTCGGCCGCATCGATGGGCTCATCAACAGCGCCTACATTCCCGGCGCGTTCACCGATGTGGTCGATGCCGATCTCGACGAATGGCGGCGGACGTTCGACGTCAACCTGTTCGGCACGGTGGGCCTGTGCCAGTCGGTCATCCGCCAGATGCGTGAGAGTGGCGGCGGTTCCATCGTCAACGTCAACACGCAGGTGACGCGCAAGCCGTGGGTTCAGCAGGCGGCCTATGCGACGTCCAAGGCAGCGCTCGCCATGGCGACGGTGCAGATGGCGACCGAGGTCGGCCGCTGGAACATCCGGGTCAACTCCACCTTCATGGGGTGGATGTGGGGCCATTCGGTCGAGCAGGCGCTTGACTATATGGCTAAGGAAAGCGGGCAGAGCGTCGCCGAGCTGAAGGCTGCCCAGGAAAAGACCATCGCGCTTGGCCGCATGCCGACCGATCGGGAATGCGCGCGCCCAATCATCATGCTGCTTTCGGACTATTGTTCCGTGGTGACGGGCGCAAGCCTCGACATCAATGGCGGCGAATTCATGCCCGGTTGAGGAGAAGCGAGATGGAAGGAACCACCATGCGCGTTGCCGACTTCGTCGATCCGGGACAGGTCGCCGCCCGCGGCGACGCGACCCGACCTTCACCCGAACCGGGAGAGGTGATCGTCGCGGTCGCCGCCTGCGGCATTTGCGGGTCGGACCTGCACATGTTCCGCAACGGCGCCTATCGTGACCAGCTCGTCCGCGCGACGCCGGAGGGCTATCATGTCCCCGGCCATGAGTTCGCCGGCACGATCGCGGCGGTCGGAGCCGGCGTGGAGGGATGGGCTGTGGGCGACCGCGTCGTCGGGGTCACCGGCTTTGGCGGCGGCATGGCCGATTATGTCGCCGTGCCTGTTAACCCTTTCCAGCTCGTGCCCGTGCCCGACGGTGTCGACATGATCGAGGCTGCGACGACCGAGCAGCTCGCCGACGGCCTGCAGATGGTGCGCAAAGCGACGATCCAGCCGGGCGAAAATGTCGCCGTGTTTGGGGTCGGCATCATCGGGCTCAGCGTCATCCAGGCCATTCGCGCGCGCGGCATCGAAACCGGACATGTGATCGCGATCGATGTCCATCAGGCGAGGCTGGACGCCGCGCGCGCGCATGGCGCGACCGCGGCAGTCAACGCACGCGACGGTGACGTATTCGATCAGGTGGCGGCGATCACCGGCACCGAAGAAGGCTATCAGGGTATATCGGCGCGGATCGGCGCCGTCTTCGATTGCGCCGGCTATATCAAGCATATGCCGGGCCTGCCGCCGCTGGAAACGGCGCTGCGCCTCATCGACCTTAATGGCGGGCGGATTGTCTGCTTCGGCGGTTATGAGGACCGCATGACGATCGACTTCGGCCCCGTGATCCAGAAGCAGCCGACGATCATGGGATCGAACGGCTATGCGGCGGAAGAACTGGTCGAAGCGCTGGCGATGATGGCCGAAGGGAAGGTCGATCGGTCGGCGCTCGTCTCCCACCGCTTTCCCATCACGCAGGCGCCGGAGGCTTTTGCCGCCCAATGCGCGCCCGAAGCGATCAAGGTAATGCTGACGATGGACAGGAACTGAGCGGAATGGACGCATTTGACGAGGAAATGGACCTTCTGGTCGTGGGATCGGGCGCGGCGGCGCTCACCGCCGCCATTGTTGCTGCCGACAATCATGCGAAGGTCGCTGTCATCGAGAAGAGCGATCAGTTCGGTGGAACCTCGGCCACATCGGGCGGCGTGATCTGGATACCGGCCAGCCATTTGGCCAAGGCGGCGGGCGCCGACGACAGCCCTGACGAAGCGGCCCGCTATATCGACGCGCTGGCGGGCGTCGACGCGGAGCCGGATCGTATTCGCGCCTTCGTCGATAATGCGCCGCGCATGCTCGCCTATATGGAGGAGCGGACGGAGGTGCGCTACGCCTCCATCCCCTATACCGACTATCATGCCGAACTCCCCGGTGGAAAGATGGGCTGGCGCAGCCACGATCCACAGCCCATCGATGGGCGGCGGCTTGGCGATGACCTCGCACGGCTGCGTCCCACGCATCCGGCGGGCATGCTATTCGGCCGGATCAGCTGGACGGCTGCCGAAGCTGCGCCCATGATCACGCGTATGCCCGGATGGCAGAAGATGCTGATCCGGGCGCTATGGCGGCACTATTCCGACATCGGCCAACGGTTGCGATCGAGGCGCAGCCGTTTCCTCACCTCCGGCAATGCCCTGCTCGCGCGGCTCAAGCTCTCGCTGGACGCGCGCCATGTGCAGATACGCTACTGTCATGCGCTTGACTCGCTGATCAAAGAGGATGAACGGGTGGTGGGCGCAGTAGTGCGTACCCCTGCAGGCGTCAGGCGAATTGGCGCTCGTCAGGGCGTCATCCTGGCGGCCGGAGGGTTCGAGCGTGATGCTGCCATGCGCGGCCGGCACCTCACCGGGTCGCCGGATCCCGCTTGGTCAGGCAGTCAGGGCGGTAATACCGGCGACGCGATCCGTGCTGCGCAGCAGATGGGCGCCGCGACGCGACGGATGGATTCGGCCTGGTGGGCGCCCACGATCAAGGTGCCCAAGGAGGATCGTGCCCGACCGCTCTTCTTCGAACGGTCATTGCCCGGCTCAATCATCGTCGATGCCCGGGGCCTGCGTTTCCTCAATGAGGCGGCCTCCTATCACAAGGCGGGCGAAGCGATGCGCAACGCGAGCGGTGGGCAGGCTTGGGTTATCCTCGATGCGCGGTTCAAATGGCGATATCCGATGGGTCCGCTGATGCCGATGATCCCGGCCTGGATGCATCCTGCGGCCGTGCGGCGCATTCTGCGCAAGGCCCGCAGCATCCGGGAGCTGGCGCCACAAATCGGCGTCGACCCGGACGTGCTGGAGGACAGCGTCACCCGTTTCAACGCGCATGCGAGCCGGGGCGAGGATCCCGATTTCGGTCGGGGGCAGCAACCCTATGACCGCTATTATGGCGATCCCAAGGTGACGCCCAATCCGAACCTGCTGCCGCTGGAGAAAGCGCCCTTTTACGCCCTGCCGGTCAATGCGGGCGACATTGGCACCAATGGCGGTCTCGCAACTGATGCCTGGGCGCGGGTGCTGGATGATGCGGGCCGCCCGATTGAGGGGCTCTATGCCATCGGCAACAGCGCGGCGTCGGTGACGGGGCGCTCCTATCCCGGCGCCGGATCGACGATCGGGCCAGCCATGACCTTCGGCTATATCGCTGCGCGGCATGCGACCGGCGCCAACTGAGGACGCCGGTCGCCGCCCCCTTCATTCGATGACCGCCGGATGGAACGGGTGCGGCTCGCCCAGCATTGCCGCGAAGGAAGGCGGCCGCCTGCCGTCCAAATCGACGATGCCATACCGCTCGGCAAGGTCGGCCGTGTAGAAGGCGCGCCCCGACAGCGCCATCCGCTCGGCGTCGCGCGCAACGGCGTCGATGACCCGGCCCTGCAACTCGGGCGTTTCCGCCGCGTCATAGATGGCGCCATAGATTTCCGGCCGCTCCGCGCGCCCTTTCTCCAGCCGCTCGGTGCGCATGGGACCGGGCCAGAGCGACAGGGTGGCAACGCCGAAGGGGCGGAAATCATGCGCCATATCGAACATCATCTTGTCCAGTCCCGCCTTTTGGGCGCCATAGCCCGGACCGTGCATGTAGCAATGCGCGCCGGGCGAGGAGATCGCGACCACCAGCGCGCCCTCCGCCTTAAGCAGCAGCGGCGCCGCCGCACGCGTCGCCACATAAGCGGAGCGGAGCCCGACATCGAATATGTCGGCAAGGTCCGCCGATTTGTCCCAGAAGGGGCCGGGCCTCACCAGATCATCGGACAAGGCCGTCGCGCTGTGGACCAATAGGTCGATATGGCCGGCTTCCTCAGCGATCCGCGCCATCAGCGCCTCCACCGCGGCATCGTCGCGATGATCTACCGCAACGCCGATGCCGCGCCCGCCCGCCTCGTCCACCGCCCGCGCCGTGGCTCCGATCGTGCCGGGCAGGGGCAGTCCTTCCTCCTTCACCGACCTGCCGGTGAGGTAAACGGTCGCGCCCGCCGCACCCAGTGCAACCGCGATCCCCTTGCCCGCACCACGGCTGGCGCCGGTCACCACTGCCACTTTCCTGCCACTCATGTTTTGGCTCCTCTCTTTCCCTCACCATAAAATGGCCAGCGGCCGCGCGGCGTCCTCCAAATCGAGTAATCGGGCTCTTCCCGCCTTCGTTATCCTGACGGCCAAGGAGAGAAAGCATGACAAGCAATGTAAACCGGGATCTTTTCGTAACGATGCTGACCGCGCTGGGGCGCAAGGAGTTCGACACGGTCGAACGCTGCCTCGCCGACGACATCGTCTTTGAATGGCCCTTCCCCGTGATGGACGGCTTCCCGACCGAACATCGCGGCGCCGGCTGGTTCCTGCAGGCGATGGAGACCAGTTGGCGCGATTTTGACGATTATGCCTACAAGATTGAGGTGATCCACGATCTGGCGGAAGACACCCGGCTGATCGCCGAATATAGCTCGCACAGCCGCTACCGTCCGACCGGCGAACCCTATTCCAACCGCTACATCAGCATTCTCGATTTCGCCGATGGCAGGATCACGCGCTGGCGCGAATATGTAAATCCCAGGGTGGTGGCGCAGGTGCTGGGTGAACGCGCGTCCTGGAGCGAGGATAATGGCGCGCACACTGCGCCAGCCTAATTGATTTCGACGTATCGGGGGCCAGCCCGGCACGTCACCTTGTGGCAACAGATGAAGGAGAGCGATGATGGCGCGCACAGCAGATTATGGGCTGGGCGAATTTACCTACCCCCGCGGCTGGTTCATGGTCGCGGAGGCGGCCGAGGTGACGACGAGGCCCAGCACGGTCCATTATTTTGGACAGGATTTCGTCCTTTACCGGGGTGAAAGCGGCACGGCCCACATGGTCGATGCCTATTGCCCGCATATGGGTGCGCACCTGGCGAAAAACGTGACCTCCTACATCGTCAAAGATGGCGAGCAGGTGCAGGGCGAATCGATCCGCTGCCCCTTTCACGGCTGGCGCTTCGGCCCGGACGGCGCATGCGACCACATCCCCTATTCCGATTTCGTGCCCAAGGCGGCGCGGCTGCAAACCTATCCGATCGTCGAGCGCGCAGGCATCATCTGGTACTGGCATGATCCCGAAGGTCTGGAACCTGATATTGACCTGCCACCCTTCGCGGAATGGGACGATCCGAGCTGGGTGCGCTGGAAAGTCGATCATCTGGGGGTGATCGACTGTCATCCGCAGGAGATCATCGATAATATGGCCGATGCGCCGCACATGGTGCCGGTGCACGGATCGACCGACTGCGCCTACTTCACCAACGCCTTCGAAGGCACCATCCTGTGGCAGAAGTTCGGCGCTGGGCATCGCACGCTCGTCGGCAGTGAGGCCATGCTGGAAACCGACACTTGGTACACCGGCCCGGCCATCCTTCAGTCCCGCCTCACCGGCGCCTACCCCTCGCTCATGCTGATCTGTCACACGCCGGTCGAGGATGGGAGAGTGATGGTATGGCACGCGCTCATGTCGCAGGCGGCGAACACGCCGCCGAGTGCGCAGGACATCGCCACTGCCGAGGCCTATGCGGAAACCGGGCGCCTCGCACTGGCGCAGGATTTCGAAATCTGGGGCAACAAACGCGCCTGCTTCAATCCCCTCCAGATCCCGGCGGACGGCCCGGTGCACAAAGTGCGCATCTGGTACAGGCAATTCTACAATCCCCGAGCTCGTGCGGGCGAGTTTCAGCGGCGGGTCGAAGGAAGCGTGACGACCTTCGACACACGTCCTGAACATGCAGCCGCCTGAGTGGTATCTGAAACAAGAGAGAAAATGAAAATGATGGAGAAGGCACTCTTCCCGGCGGGCGCCGCCCTGGTGTTTGGCGGCAGCGGCGGCATCGGCCGCAGCGTGGTGCAATGTTTCGCGGAGGCGGGATCGGACGTCGCGATCGGCTTTCATTCCAAGGTCGAAGCTGCGGAAACGCTCGCCCGCGAAGTCGAGGGGCTGGGACGCAAGGCGTCCGTCCACGGCGCCGACGTGCGCGACCCGGCGCAGGTGGAGGCGGCGTTCGAGGCGGCGGTCGCCGCCCATGGCCGTGTCCATACCGTGGTATGGGGCGCCGGCCCGCTCGTCGATCAGGTCATGCTGAGTGAAACGACGCACGAACAATGGCGTCGTGCGATCGATACCGAAGTGCACGGCTTCTTCAACACGGTGCAGGCGGCGCTGCCGCACTTCCGTGCGCAGGGCGGCGGCTCCTTCGTGACGCTCGGCTCGGCCGGCCACATGCGCTGGCCCGACAAGGACGGTCTGTCCGTCGCGCCCAAGGCCAGCAATGAATCGCTCGTGCGCGGCATCGCTAAGGAGGAAGGCCGCCACAATATCCGTGCGAACAGCGTCCTGGTCGGCGTGATCGAAGCGGGCATGTTCCTCGAACTCACCCGTCAGGGCGTGTTCGGCCCTGAATGGGTGGCCGAGGTCCAGAAAGGGCTGGCGCTTAAGCGTTGGGGCCAGCCGGAGGAGATCGGTCACGCTGCCGTATTCCTGGCGTCGAGCCGCGCGGCCTATGTCACAGGCCAGCAGATCAACGTCTCGGGCGGCTACGGCATTTAAGTCCCCCGGACGCCCCGGCCGCGCGCAGAACGGCCGGGGCGAAGTGCAACGGAGGGCGCGGCACTTCGGCCACGCCGCCATCACCTGCGATCGACGCCCGCCATTCGAGCTGGCGCAAGAGAGAGGATAGTCATGTCGTACCGCCATCTGCTGGCACCCGGGCGCATTGGCGCGATGCCGCTGCGCAACCGCATCTTCATGACGCCGATGGGATCGAACCTGGCCGACGATGATGGCATTTCGGGCGACCGGCTGCGCGCCTATTATGAGGCGCGGGCCAAGGGCGGGGCGGCACTCATCATCATGGGTTCGGTATCGATCGGATATCCCGAGGGATCAGGCAACTGGCGCAACGAGGCGATTTCGGACGAACGGCACGTGCCCGGCGTCCGGGCGTTGGCCGATGCGGTCCATGCCCATGGCGCAAAGCTCGCGATGCAGCTCCAGCATGCCGGCCTCGTTGCCATGAACGACATGCGCGCGGGACGGCCGATCTGGACCCCCTCCATTCCCGCCGTGGGAAAGAGCGACGGCGACATGATGGATGGCTTCCTAGAAGATGAGCTGGCGATCTTCACTGCGCCCTTCGCGGCGATGGGTGAGCCTAATTACAAGGTAATGACGGCGCAGGATGTCGAACATCTTGTGCAGATGTTCGCCAGCGCCGCCGAACGGGCCAAACGCGCCGGTGTCGATGCCGTGGAGATCCATGCCGGCCACGGCTATCTCATATCGTCCTTCCTTAATCCGCTGATCAACCAGCGTACCGACGAATATGGCGGTTCGATCGAAAACCGGTCGCGCCTCTTGTGCGAGATCATCCGCGGCATCCGGGCCGCCGTGGGCCCCGACATGCCGATCTGGCCGCGCCTCGACAGCCAGCATTTCCTGATCGACGGCGGCATCACCGTGGAGGACGCGGCCACCACCGCGCGGCTTGCGCAGGAGGCAGGCGCGGACGCCATCCATGTGTCCGCCGACGGGCATCCCGGACGGGGCCTTACCTATTCGACCGGACATGCCACCGACATCCGCAACGGCTTCGTCGAGGCGGCGGCACGGATCAAGGCACGGGTGGACGTGCCTGTCATCTGTCCCGGCCGGATCGAACCGGCGGATGCCGACCTCTTCATTGCGGACGGCAAGCTCGACTTCGTGACCATGGGGCGCAAGTTGCTCGCGGACCCGGAGCTGCCCAACAAGCTCGCCGCGGGCAAGCGCGAAGCGGTGCGTCCCTGCGTCTATTGCTATACCTGCATCAGCCAGATCTTCTTCAGCCGTCCGGTCAAATGCGCCGTCAATCCCGAGACGGGGTTCGAACGGGAGCGCGCCCTCCATCGCGCCGATCGTGCGCGCCATATCGCCGTGATCGGCGGTGGTCCTGCCGGCATGGAGGCGGCGCGGCGGCTGGCGGAGCGCGGCCATCGTGTTACCCTGATCGAGGCGACAGGCGGGCTTGGCGGCACAGCGCGCTTCGCCTCCATCGCCTATGCGCCCAATCAGGGCATAGTGGACTGGCTGAAGCGCGAGGTGCGCGGCCATGCGAACATCAGCCTGCGGCTCAACACCCGCGCCACGCCCGACCTGCTGCGCCAGATCGCTCCCGACGAAGTGGTGGTGGCGACTGGCGCGCGGCGCGAACTGCCGCCCATCCCCGGCGCGGATCGGGACAATGTGTTCAGCGGCGATGAAATGCGTAGCCTGATGCTGGCGCAGGACCTTGATAAGCTGGACGGCAAGATCGACGGCAAGACGCGGCTGATGATGCGTGCGGGCAAGGTCACGGGACTGACCGCTCACCCCGGGTTCATCCGGACGGCCAGCCAATATTGGATGCCGTTCGGAAAGCAGGTCGTCATCATCGGCGGCGAGCTGGTTGGGCTCGAACTTGCCGAATTCCTCGCCAATCGTGGCCGCCGCGTCGTGGTGGTGGACGAGGCCCAGCGCATGGGCGCGGGGCTCCAGGTGGTGCGCCGCTGGCGTGTGCTCGACGAACTCAAGCATCTGGACGTCAAGCTGCTGCCCGGCGTCGCCGACATTGCCATCGGCGAAAGCACCGTCAGCTATCTCAACAATTTTGGCCAGCGTCGTACGATCGCGGCCGACCAGGTTATCATCGCGAAGGGCGCGCAGGGGGACCACCGCCTTGCCGACATGTTGCGCGATGCAGGCTTCCCGGTCCGCAGCATAGGCGACGCCAATGGTGTCGGCTATATCGAAGGCGCGATGCAGGATGCGGCCGATGCCGCAATCGCGATTGGATGAAGGGAGAGGCAATGTTCGACTTTACAGGAAGCCATGTGCTCGTCACCGGCGGTAGCAGCGGCATCGGTGCGGGCATCGCTACCGCTTTCCTCCAAGCGGGAGCACGGGTCATCATCACCGGCACGCGCGACACCGTTGAGCCGGAATTGATACCGCCCGGTGCCGACTATCTACCCCTGCGCCTTCACGATCGCGACAGCATCCACGCTCTGGCGCGCGAACTCGATAAGCTCGACATTCTGGTGAACAATGCGGGCGGAACGGCCGTGCCGGAGGACTTCGACGCCGCGATCGATGCCAATCTGAAGGGCGTCCATGCACTGACGACCGCCTGCCTCCCTCTGCTCGCGCAGAGCGACCATGACGGCGGTGGGGCGGTGGTGACGATCGCCTCGATGATGGCGATCTTCGGCAATTCCATCTTTCCAGGCTACAGTGCCGCCAAGGCCGGGCTCCTGCTGCTCACCAAGTCGCTGGCGCAGCAATGGGGCGCCAAGGGCGTGCGGATCAACGCGGTCGCGCCGGGCCCGGTCCGCACCCGCATGACGGAGCGCTATGCCGACGATCCGGCCTATGGTCCGGCCACTGCGCAGCGGATGGCGCTCGGCCGCTGGGGCACGCCCGAGGATATCGCCGGCCCGACGCTCTTCCTCGCCAGCTCGGCCGCCCGTTTCATCACAGGGGAATGTCTTGTGGCAAGCGGCGGCTACATGATCGCCGAAGCCTGATCGACGCCTCCGACCTCTTCGATTGGCAAGCCGCATGCAAGCCTCTACCATGCTTCCCAAGGTCCAGAAGGACCCGAGCGGGAGAGGCGCTGGAATGACCGATGAGGCAGGCAGGCTTGCGGAATTTTCCCGCCTACTACTATCCCTGAACACATCGCTGCTGAGCGACGATCCCTGGCGCGACTTCCTGCTGATCCTGCGGGACCAGACCCATGCGCGCTATGGCACGTTGATCCTGACGCCGCCTGATCCTTCACTGACGACGATGATCACGCCGACCGCGACAAGCGAATCGATCCAGCGCTATCTCGACCGTTATCTCGAAATAGACCCTTTTGTCGGGCTGCCTGAAGGCAAGGTTGTGACCCTCTATGAATATGTGGGGGAAGCGGCGCTTAAGAATACGACCTATTACAAGGAATGGGTGGAGACGATGGACGGCTCCCATGTGTTGGGCGTCGATCTGCGCATGAGCGGCGGCTACGAAGCGCGCCTGCGCCTTACCCGCGCACCGGGAGGCGAACCGTTCGACCGGGAGGAAACTCGCCGTGTTGAGGAGATCGTGCCACATCTGCGCCAAGCGATCGAACTCTATCAGCGGCTGGAGACCTCGCGCTCCGAACAAGCCGTGATGATCGGCGCGATCGAGCAGTTCGCGGTGGGCACAGTGATCCTCGACCATCATCTCAAGGTGCTTAAGATGAACGAGGTTGCCGCATCGATCCTGGCCGATGGAGACGGGATCAAACTGGTCGGAGGCCGCGTCGCCCTGTCCAATCCGGCCCGCGACGCGGAATTTCGCAGGCGGTTGAAGGAAGCGGTTTCCGCAAGCGGCACGAGCGGACGCTCCGTCTTCCTGGCGGAGCGTCCCTCCGGTCACCGCGACATCGGCATTGTCGTGCAGCCGGTGCAGATACCCGGCTTCATGCACACCGGCAGCGCGCCCGCGATCGCCCTGTTCCTGGGCGATCCAGAACGCCAATGCGTCGTCACGAGCGATGCCGTGCGCAAGCTGTTCAATTTCACGCCCACTGAAGCCGCGATCTCCGCTTCCCTCGCGAATGGCGTTTCGGTGATCGATACCGCGCATCGGCTGGGCATCGCGGAGAACACGGTGCGCGCGCATCTGCGCTCCATCTTCGCAAAGACGGGCGTGGCACGGCAGTCCCAGCTGGTCCATCTCATCCATACCAGCCTGCCGGAGCTGACGCTGCAGCGTGGCGGCTGATTTCCCCTTGTTTTGACCTAATTGATTTGGAGGTGTCGCAGCCTCATCAGGTGCGCCAATCTCCGCTTCGACGATCTGCACAAGCAGACGCGAGCGAGGAGAGGACGGGCGAGCAAGCCAGGTTCTCGTGGCCTATCCGACGACCGGCGCCATCGATTGCCGCCGGCGACGGAGGCCGCGCGTGCCGCCCCGGCGAGCCGCACCATCTCCCTTCAACGCGCTGAACGATCGCGCCATTCGTCCGGCGCGCTAACTGGTGGGGAGGAATATCGTGTCTCGTATTTCCTATTATGCGCTACTTTCCTGTGTCGGGTCCGCGGCTCTCATGACGGGCACCGTTTATGCCCAGGAAGCGCCTGCCGCCGATCAGTCGGCGGAGCGCGGCGACAGCGGCCTGACGGACATCGTCGTCACGGCGCGCAAGCGTGCGGAAAGCCTTCAGGATGTTCCCACCGCCGTGACCGCGATGGACGCCGCGCTGATCGCCGACCTGCAGATCGAAAGCTTCCAGGATGTCGGTAAGACCGCGCCCAATGTCGTCATTCAAAAACAGGCAGGTTCACCGACCGCGCCACAGTTCAACATCCGCGGCGTGTCTTCCGGGTCCATCAATTTCCAGATCGATTCCGGGGTCGCGCTCTACGTCGATGGCGTTTATCTCGGCCGGCCGGGCAACTCCGCCTTCGATCTGTCGGATATCGAGCGCATCGAAGTGCTGCGAGGCCCGCAGGGCACCTTGTTCGGCCGCAACTCGACTGGCGGCGCGATCAGCTTCGTGACGGCCGCGCCTACGGGCAAGTTCGGCGTGATCGCCGATGCGACGATCGGCAATTATCAGCGCCGTCGAGCCCGTATTACGGTCAACACGCCTGAATGGAACGGCTTAGCCGCGCGCATTACCTACGCGCATGATGAAAATACCGGATATGTCAAAAATTCCGGGCCGCGCCGCACCTACCTCTTTCCCGAACCCTTCGGTCCGAAGACCAGCGCCGACAATTTCGGCGCAAACAACAATGAGTCTGTCTTCGTCGCCGTGCGATACAGCGGCATCGACAACCTGACGGTAGATTATCGCTTCGACTATGCCGACTTAGTGACGACGCTGGATGCGATGCAGTTGCTGAACGGCGGGGCGGCCTTCGGCGGGATCACCAACTTCCCGAACCAGTCGGCGCTGGGCGGCACGGCGGTCGAGAGCCTCAAGCGTCTATCCAGCGTGCCCATCGATGGCCTTGCACCAGCTACGCAGAAGACCTGGGGACACAGCCTGACGGCGGTCTATGACCTCAATGACATGCTGACAGTCAAATATATCGGCGCGCTGCGCGGCTTCACCGTCAACAGCTCCTCTGACCTGGACGGCAACGCGCTCGTCGATCCCTATGGCGGCACCGGCGGTGATTTCCAGGCGCTTGCGGCCGTGCGCTATGCCAAGCAGCGGCAATGGTCGCATGAGTTGCAGCTGCTCGGCCACACCAGCGCGGTCGATTTCGTCGGCGGCCTGTTCTACTATCGGGAAAAGGCGTTCCTCAACAGCCCGGTAATCTTTGGCCTGGTCAGCCAACCGGGGCAGCCGATCCCTATCGTTAACCCCGACAGCTATCTTGCCGGCGGTGATCTGCTGCGCGTCCTCAATAAATCCTACGCCGCCTATGCCCATGTCGACGTTCGCGTCGCCGACGGCCTGGAGATCAGCGGCGGCACGCGCTATTCCTATGATGACCGCACCGAAAATGACCTCCTCGCCGCGCCGCGCACGCCAACGGTGCCGCGCGGCAGCTTCAGCGCCAAGCAGGGACGCTTCGATTATGACGCGTCCGTCCGCTACCAGTTCGCACCCAACAACAGCGTCTATGCAAAATTCACCACCGGCTTCGTGTCGGGGGGCATCTTCCACGGTGCCGAGTTCGAGCCGGAGACGATCAAATCCTATGAACTGGGGCTCAAGTCGGAATTCCTGAACCGTCGCGTCCGCGTCAACCTGGCGCTGTTCCAGGCGGATCGGAAGGCGCTCCAGGTCACCGGGTTCGACCCGAACCAGGGCGGCAACATCCTGCTCAACACCGGCACCGAACGGGCGCGCGGTATCGAGCTGGAAACGACGGTCATACCCGTGGATGGCCTGACGCTGACGGCCAACTATGGCTTCACCGACGTGAACCCGAAGGCGGAGACCTCCAATCCGGCCGCGACCCCGGTGCGAACCTACCAGCCGCGGCACACCGGCTATCTCGCCGCGCAATATGAAGCGGCGGCCTTCCCGGACGGCACGACTTTGAGCTTCCGGATCGACGGCCAATATGAAGGCAAGCATTACCGGCTCCAATGCCCGATCGGCGCGCTCCAGTCTCCCACAGAAGGCTGCCTTGGCAGCGGCGATGCCGTGCTGGACCGCGCGCTCGTCATACCGTCAAGCTGGGAAATCGGCGCCCGGATGACGTTCGCCGAAATCCCGCTCGGCAGCCTTAAAGGCCGCATCTCGCTGTGGGGCAAGAATCTCAACAACTCCGACAAGCCCGAATTCCTGTTCCCCGTCTTCGATACCTGGGCCGTGGGCACCTTCCAGCAACCACGCACCTATGGGGTGGATTTCGGCCTCCAGTTCTGACGCATGGATCATCCGGCGGCCTTGGGTTCACCTTCTCATGGCTGCCGGACATGAGCGCCCTGCCCGGCAACGTGACTGCCGCCCTTACCCCATGAAAGGAGAAGCATGAGAAAGGTCCCTCTACGCGCCGGCATGTTCCTGGCGCCTTTCCATCCTCTGGATGAAAGCCCCACTCTGGCGCTTGAACGCGACCTTGCATTAGCCGAGTTCGCCGACGAGATCGGCTTTGCCGAATTCTGGTACGGCGAACATCATAGCGGCGCCTATGAATTGAGCGCGTCTCCTGAACTGATGATCGCAGCGGCCGCCCAACGCACGAAGCGGATCAAGCTGGGCACAGGCGTCATCTCTCTGCCCTATCACAACCCGCTGATGACGGCGAACCGCATCGCCCAGCTGGACCACCTGACCTTCGGCCGGCTGATCTTCGGTGCGGGGCCCGGTCTGCTGGTAAGCGATGCGCATATGCTGGGGCTCGATGCGCGGGAGTCGCGCGACAAGTTGGACCAGGGCCTGTCGCTCATCACACGCCTTCTGTCCGGCGAGTGGATCAGCGAGACATATGAGGGCTGGTACGACCTTCGCGACGCTCATGCGCAACTGCTGCCTTACAATCCTGATCTTGAAATATGCGTCGCCAGCACCTTCTCTCCCAATGGCGGCAATTTGGCGGCGAAATACCACGCCGGCATGCTGTGCCTCGCCTCGACCATGCATGGCGGCTACGATGCGCTGACCAACAACTGGAAGATCGCGCGCGATACGGCCGCGAAGCTCGGCACGACCCTGTCGCCAGCCTCCATCCGTTGCGCAACCGACATCCACATTGCCGAAACGCGAGACAAGGCCATGGACCAAGTGCGGCAGGGGTACGAAAAATGGCGTCTCTACATCAAGAACCAATCCGAGCAGCTCGAGGAATCACCGGCGCACAAGTCGCTGGAGGATCTGCTAGAAGCCAATGAGATCGTGGTGGGCACACCCGACGACGCGATTGCGCAAATTCGCAGGCTTGAAGAAAAAGTTCCGGATTTCGGCTGCATCCTCATGCTCGACAAGAATTGGTCGTCGCAGGACGACAAGAAGCAGTCGATGGAAATGATGATGCGTTATGTGCTGCCTGCGATCAACGGAGACAATCGTAATCGCCAGAAATCCTTCGACTGGGCGCGAGAAAATCGCGACGGCTTCATCGACGTTATTCAGAGCGCGACGAAGCGTGCCTTTGACAAGCATGCAGCGCAGACCGGCCAGCCCGTCGGGGAATTTGAAAACTTCGCTGCGGACCCCGGGCTATCACTGGGTGAATGATGCAAGGGAGCAACGAAGATCCAGTCGCGCTTGGGACTGATGGCAAAAGTGGAAATACGGAAAGTCTCTGGTCTACCGACACAGCACAGGGTCTGGTTCCCCACTAAGAAGAGGAGCCAAGCAGTCAGATTTCTGTGACCTGCCAACGGGCGCCCTCAACATCCACCCCGAAATCTGACCGTGCTTTTCTATTTTCGTATACCCCCGCATGATCTGGAGAGCGCGGAGATTGCCGGCGGCTTGGTATATGATAAACGCCTTGGTTCGCCGCAGGGAATGGTTGCCATAATCCTCGCTTAGAAAGGCAATTTCTGTGACCCCTTCGTGAACAAGGCGGGCATATTGCCTTGTGCTGATGTGGGTCGCGTGTTCGGTGCGGCTGGGAAAAGGTGTAATCCTTCAAGGATTCACCTTGGAGCTCAAGCCATTTGATGAGGCTGAGCGAGCATGCTAGCGTCCGCGGTGATGGTGTAATTTCCCGGTGTAGATGACGGCGTTGCCGGGGGTGGGGCCGAGGCCCCACCCCCGGCGGCCCATCTGGTGGCCAC
>NZ_JBHSFZ010000045.1:0-853 GCF_042654265.1 Sphingobium tyrosinilyticum
TGGCGTTGTACGGGGCGGGCACGTTCAACCTCGCGGCTCTAGCCCAGTTCACCAATTTCGAGCAGGTGGATGTCACCAACACGACCGGCAATCAGCTATCGCTCATCTTGAACGATGCGCCGGATCTGGCGGTCAATTGGACTAGTAATGGATTTGGCGGCGTCCTGACGCTAGGCAATGGCGCCCGCTCAGTCGTGGCCAACAATCTCAATGGTGTCGCCATCACCTTTGGGTCAGGTCCGACGACATTCGCAGCGGAATCCATCGGCTATTCAACTCTAAATCTGGGCAGTGGCACCTCGAGCCTTACGGTGGGCTATTCTTATGGCTCAACCTATAATTTCTCGGATGGCGACACCACCATAACTTTGAGGCCGGGTGAGAATGATACATTAAATTTAGGATCGGGATCATCCACCATATATTTAAATGGCTCCTATTGGGATTATGCCTTTATCAATCTCAATTCGGGACAGGCAGAGATTCATGCTCTAGGCGGACGCGCAATAGTCAATGTCACTTCAGCTTCCTATTGGAAGGCGGGAGATATTCTCGACGGCCAGTCTTCGCAGGTCAGCAGCATTTCCATATCTGCGCCCGGCACCTTCAGTGCGGGAACAGTCCAGCTTATCGGAAGCTGGGGGTTCAATCTCAGTGCGGCCACGACCCTCAGCATCAGCAGCGCCGATTTATCGCATATTAGCCACATATCAGGCCCAGGTGCAGCAACGACGGCTGACGCCGCCCTTGACCTGACCCACATGTTTGTGGGCGCCAATCTACAGTCCACCAACGCGGCAGGTACCGTCTTCACCGTCGCAGACCTTAGCAGCGCCCAGCATATTCTGGGCGG
>NZ_JBHSFZ010000046.1:0-647 GCF_042654265.1 Sphingobium tyrosinilyticum
GCGTTCCTCTTGCCCATCAGTTCCTCGACATGGTTGATCGCCTGCTTGGTGAGCCAGTTGCCCAGGCGCGGCTGCGCCACCAGCTTCGCCGCCATCGCTGCGACCGTTTCGCGCAGCGCCTCGCGCGAGACGATCTTGTTGACCATGCCGAACTGCTCGGCCCGCTGCGCGCTCATCCGCTCGCCCAAGAGCAGGAACTCCTTGGCGACGCGCGGGGGGAGTTCATAGGCATGGGCGAAATATTCAACGCCCGGGATGCCCATGCGGTTGACTGGGTCCTGGAAGAAGGCGTCGTCGGTGGCGACGATGAGGTCGCATACCCAGGCGAGCATGAGGCCGCCCGCGACGCAGGCCCCCTGCACCATGGCGATGGTGGGCTTTGGCGCGTCGCGCCAGCGGCGGCACATGCCGACATATTGCTCCTTCTCGCGCGTGTAGAGCAATTCGGCCGCGGGTTTGTTGACATGGCCCGGCACCAGTAGCCGGTTCTCGAAATGCTTGTGCAGATCGCGGCCGGGCGTGCCGATGTCATGCCCGGCCGAGAAATGCTTGCCGTTGCCGCCCAGCACGATCGCGCGCACATCGTCATCGTTCGTCGCCTTCACAAAGGCGTCGTCGAGCGCATAGGTCATCTGGCCGTTCTGGGC
>NZ_JBHSFZ010000047.1:0-2493 GCF_042654265.1 Sphingobium tyrosinilyticum
TGTGAATAAGCCTGCAATGTTGACCCTAGTTTTGGGGTGATAGGCTTCCAAAGTTGACCCCCTGAACGATTGCGGTTCACGCTCTTGCGCTTTGCTGCGGGAGCGGGTGGGAGATGCTGATCGTGGAGACGGTAGCGCGCATCCGGCGCGAGTTTTTCGTCAAGGGCAAGTCGATCAAGGAGATCGTGCGGGATCTTGGTGTTTCGCGGAACACGGTTCGCAAGGTGCTGCGCTCGGGCGAGACGGCCTTCACATATGAGCGCAGCGTGCAGCCCTTGCCGAAGCTGGGGCCTTGGGCTTCGGATTTGAACAGGCTGCTGGAGGCGAACGACCGCAAGGAACGGCGCGAGCGGCTGACGATGGTCAGGTTGTTCGAGGAGTTGCAGGGTCTTGGCTATCGTGGCGGTTATGACGCGGTCCGGCGATATGCGACTAACTGGCATCGGGAGCGCTCAGCGGTGACGGCGGCGGCCTATGTGCCGCTAAGCTTCGCACCAGGTGAAGCTTACCAGTTCGACTGGAGCCATGAGATCGTCGTCATTGCCGGGGCGACGACCACCGTGAAGGTCGCGCACATGCGGCTTTGTCATAGCCGGATGTTCTACGTGCGTGCCTATCCGCGCGAGAGCCAGGAGATGGTCTTCGATGCGCACGACAAGGCGTTTGCCTTCTTCGGCGGGGCCTGCCAGCGCGGCATCTACGACAACATGAAGACGGCGGTCGATGCGATCTTTGCCGGTCGCGAGCGCCAGTATAACCGCCGCTTCCAACAGATGTGCGGACATTATCTGGTCGAGCCGGTTGCCTGCACGCCAGCATCCGGGTGGGAGAAAGGCCAGGTCGAGAATCAGGTGGGCCTGGTGCGTGAACGCTTCTTCACGCCCCGGTTACGGTTCAGGAGCTACGCCGAGATGAACGCATGGCTCGAGGATCGCTGTGTCGCGCGGTCGAAGCATGCCGCGCATCCCGAGTTGAAGGACCGGACGGTCTGGGAGGTGTTCGAGACCGCGGATCGTCCCGCCCTGATCGCCTATAGGGGGCCGTTCGACGGCTTCCACGCTTTGCCCGCGTCGGTATCGAAGACGCTGCTGGTGCGGTTCGACTATAACAAATACTCGGTGCATGCATCGGCAGCGGGGCGGCCGGTGGAGATCCATGCCTATGCCGACCGCATCGTCATCCGGCAGGAAGGCGAGATAGTCGGCGAGCATGCCCGCCGGTTCGGCCGTGACCAGACGATCTATGATCCCTGGCATTACGTCCCTGTGCTGGCAAGAAAGCCCGGCGCGCTGCGTAACGGCGCACCGTTCAAGGACTGGTCGCTTCCGCCAGCAATCGAGCGGGTACGCCGCCGCCTTGGTGGCCATGCTGATGGCGACCGCCAGATGGTCGGCATCCTGACGGCGGTACTCAGCGACGGGCTCGATGCCGTGGAAGCCGCCTGCGCCGAGGCGCTGATCGGCGGCACCGTTAGCCGCGATGTCGTGCTCAACATCCTGACCCGTCAGCGCCAGCCATCGGCGCCGCTGACCATCGCTACGCCCGAGGCGCTCCGGCTCCGTCACGAGCCCGTCGCCGACTGCGCCCGTTATGATAGCCTGAGGAGGTTCTATGGAACGCCACGAGATCCTGGAGATGATGGGGACGCTCAAGCTCGCGGGCATGCGGCACGCCTATGATGAGGTGATCGCCGATGCGGTAAAGCGGCAGCATGGCCCAAGCCGCGTGGTCGGTGATCTGCTGAAGGCCGAGATCGACGAAAAGCAGGCACGCTCGATCAAATATCAGATGACGATCGCCAAGCTGCCGCTGGCCAAGGAAATTACGGCGTTCGACTTTGCAGAAACGCCGATCAATGAGGGGCTGGTACGCGATCTGGCCACCGGCGCCTTCCTGGCCAACCAGCGCAATGCTGTGCTGGTCGGAGGAACCGGGACCGGCAAAACCCACCTTGCCATTGCTATCGGTCGCTCCTGCGTGCGCACCGGCGCCAGGGTCAGATATTACAACACCATCGACCTGGTGAACCGGCTCGAAGCTGAAACCCGCGCAGGAAAAGCGGGGCGCATTGCCGATCATCTGTCCCGGCTCAACTTGGTGATCCTCGACGAGCTGGGCTATCTGCCGTTCGCTCTGTCTGGCGGTCAGTTACTGTTCCACCTGGTCAGCCGGCTCTACGAGCAGACCTCGATCATGGTGACCACCAATCTCGCGTTCGGCGAATGGCCCTCGGTGTTCGGCGATGCCAAAATGACCACCGCGCTGCTCGATCGGCTGACGCACCATTGCGACATCATCGAAACCGGCAACGAGAGTTGGCGCTTCAAGAACCGCGAAGCTGCCTGATAGCCCAGGAGAAACGCCATCGGCATGGGGGTGAGCCGGCTACGGGCTACGCCCTCCGCCGCCTCACCCCCATGCCGACGATCCTGCGCACTATCAGGGGGTCAATGTTGGGCGCTTATCGGGGTGAATATCCGGTGCCGATTGACA
>NZ_JBHSFZ010000048.1:0-41624 GCF_042654265.1 Sphingobium tyrosinilyticum
GAGATCGTCTCATCATCCATATTCATCTGTCCCGTCCTCCTTCCGGAGGGGGCCAGTTTTCAGTGACGCGAGGGGGTCAGTTTTGCATGTCGCCTAACAGCGGGACGTTGCGGATCGTCGCGACAATGCCGCGCGACACGGCCTGGCGAGCGCGCGGACCGCCGGCCGGGCTATGACCAGCACTATTTCCTCGCCCCTGATTATGACGGCACCACGGCGACGCAGCCGACTGGTGCAAGGAGCCCCGCACTCATCCGCCGCCTGGACCAAAATCAAGCTGCTTGCCGCTCACCCTTGGCCCGCGCGCAACACCTGCCCGCATCCGCTTTCATGCTGGCACGAGCATGCCTCTGTCCCCGGTCCGCCGCACAGACCCCATCTCACGACCGCCTAGTCCTCGCCAAGGACCGGGTCGGGAGCCACTAATCCCATAGCGTCTGCCCAGTCAGCGAGTGCGCTCGATCCGGCTTCAATGAGATCGCGCACCGCGCCAGGAGGCCAGGTCTAGGTCTCGCGACCTCACAGAACCCTCTGGATTGAACCCTCTGGATTCCCAATCTGACTGATTCCTGATTCAAGGCTTCTCTTTGCGGGGAGCGGCAGTGGCGCGTGGTGATCTGACAGACGCGTTCGCGAACTCACGGAAATTGTCAGTCATGAATGTAGCACCGAATGCGAGCGCGTGGGCGGCGATGAACATGTCGTTCCCCGATCAGCGTGCCCTGGCGCTCGAGGAGGCGCGGAGCGCGCCATAGGGGCGATCCGCATCTCTGCGCCGAGGGGCAAGACGGGAAGTCGCTCGAGAATGCCCTCCAGCTGCCTGGTGAGGCGCTCAGACCCGGCGCTCCGCACCACCGGTGACCATGATACTCGTGGCGACCCCATCGTCCGGCAAGACGGTGATGCGCGCGCCGATCACGCCGCCTGAATGCCGGACGAGAGCCGACAGGATGTGGTGTCGAGAGATACAGGATCAGAAGTCGACGGGGTCTGGCAGCATATCGCCGCTGGCGCCCAAATCGTCCTTAATCAGCTCGAGGGTAGCGAGATAAGCAGCCAGCGACAGCACCGGGCCAGGCCCGATAATGAGCCGATCACCCTCCTTGCGGATGATCGCATCCTCGCCCGGCAGCTCGAACGCACGCAGGACGCGGATTGCTTGGCTGCGGCCATTCTTGAACAATTTGACGCGGCGCTGGGGGTTCATGGTACCGCCTTGGCCTATGCTTCTAGCATAAGCCGCGGGTGGGACGAGGCCGGGTCGCTCTTTCATGCGTGTAGATAGGCCGCAGGCCAATTCCATTCTCATTCGAGCTTCCGCATCAGCCGACCGACCGCCCCCTGCTCGGCGGAGAGGTTGCGGTTGTAGGCGAGCGGCATGCGCGGGCTTTTCCAGCGCAGTGCGTCCATGATCCCGGCCAGCTCCTCGCCGCTGACGAACAGATCCTGGTTGAGCCCGACCCGCGTCGAATGGGCGCTGATCCCCTGGAGCAGGTGCGCGAGGTCCTCCGCCGTCAGATCCGGCAGCGCGCCGCGCGCAAACGCGCGGCGGATGATTGCGCGGTAGAGCGGCCCGATCGAGCCGGGATGCAGCGCCGCCGTCCCCACATCATAGTCCACCCGCGCCGGCTGTGCCGGAATGCCGTCGCTCCGGCGCCAGGCCCATCTGCCGTCCGCGTCCATCCGCCCGACCGGCTCCCCTGGGACAGCGGGGCGCGCGCGGATCCGGCGCACCTGCACGCGGCGGAACAGCGGCCCCGCCGCAATCCCCGCCGCCTCCAACCAGGCGGTGACCGCACGCACGCTGCGCGGGCTCAGGAACGCGGTTGCCCCCTCCCCTTCCGGGTCGCTTTTGGTCCGCGGGATGCCGAGCAGCCGCGCCTCGGGGTCGGTCGCCTCCTCGATATGCTCGACCTGGATCGCCACCAGCTCGGAGGCGCGCAGCCCGCTATCATAGGCGGTGGAGAGCAGCGCCCGATCGCGCAACTCGGGCAGGGTGTCGCCGCAGCTGTCGAGCAAGGCCCGGATGTTGAGCCCGCGCGGCGCGTCGGCGGCGACGTCGCGGACCGGCCCCTTGAAGCGCAGCGGCCGCGCCTGGGCTTGCGCGCTGCCCTGCGCCCGTTTGATCGCGCGCAGCGTGAGCTTGACCAGTTCGGCCTGGGTCGGATCCTTGAGGTCGAGCAGCTGGTGGATCTTGGCGATCGAGGCCTTGTAGCGGGCGAGCGAGGCGGGTTTCGCCCCCTGCCCGGCGCGCGCGTCAAGATAGTCGGCCACCACTTGCGGCGTCGCCGGCAGCGCGATCCGGCCGGTGCGCCGGCACCAGAGGTCAAACGCCTCGAGATCGGAGCGGAGCGCGCGCAGGCTGTGCGGCGAGCTGGCCGCTTCAAAGGCGGCAAACAAAGTGTCGTCGAGACGGATGCGATCGCCGGCGCGCATCTGCGTCACGGCCCAGGCGAGATCGGTCAAGGCCATCACGGTGGGAAGGCTCGTGTCGGCCCACTCCCCTGCCCTTTTCTGTCCTTGCTGATCCGTTTTGTGATCCACGACGCGCCGGGCTCCTCCGCCGGCCCCTTGTAGCCTATTTCCCCTTTTCGCGTCAAATCCGCTTCTGTGATAACTGCACTTATCACGGGTGCTTGGGAGCAGTGCTCATAGCTGACTTTCTATACGGCCATTTATGTTTAATTTTGGTCCTCGCACGCCAGCAATTAAAGCTTCCTTTGCGTCCGGATCAGCGGCATAAAGCAGACCCTATGGCCCCCTCCCCTGCCGCGCCCGACCTGCTCACCGCTTATGCCACCGCCCAGGCCGCGCTCGTTCGGATCGAGGAACGCGGCAAGCTCAGCCCGGTCCGCGGCCCCTGGCGCACGCGGACTGCGCTGGCTGAGCGCCAGGCGCTCGCCGCCGCCGATGCGGTCGACTGGTCCGTAGACAATGTGACGATCGATGCGCGCGGCCGGCTGGTACCCAGCGCCTATGACCTCACCCATTGGAAACAGGCAATCGGCGCGCCCATCACGCTCGCCACCTTGGCGCAGGATCCCGCCGCGCTGCTCGCCTGGCTCGGGGCCGATCAGCCCCGGGCGTACGACGCCTGGGCCGCGCCGCTCGAGCGCGATCCGGACGCGCGTCTCGCCGCGGTCGCGCGCTGGCAGCAAGCGTGCCGCGCCCTCCCCCCTGCCCCGCCCCTGCTCCACGCCGCGCGTCTGGCGGCGCTGTGGCGTCAGCACGCGCCGCTGGGCAAGGGCGACCGTGTCGCCAGCCTGCTGATCGGCGATCGCTGGGGCGCGGGCCGCTGGCGGGGCTCGCAGGGCGGGCTGACCGCGCTCGGGCTGCAGCATGGCGGGGCGGCCTGGACAATCGCGCAGGGCGCCGCGCTCGACCGGCTCTGGCTTGAGGCGATTGCCGCGGGCGCCGCCGCGCATTGCGAAAGCGAGACCCGCCTGCGCAGCTATGCCCAGCGCGCGGGCCCGGTGTTCGACCGCCGCCGCCGCTTGGGGCGCTTGAAGGAGGTGATCTGGTTGGCGATGGCGCGTCCGTTCGTGACCAGTGCGCAGGTCGCGCACGCGCTGGGGCTGACCTCGGCCGGCGCGATCAAGCTGCTGACGATTGCGGTCGATGAAGGGCTGCTGCTCGAACGCACGGGCCAGGCAAGCTATCGCTCCTACGCGATCCCCGTCACCGCCCCCTCCCCTCCTTCCCGCCGTGGCCGGCTGGATCCGTTTGCGCCGGATTTTTGGGCGCGCGAGGGAGAAATGGAGCCCCGCTCAGAGCCTCTCTGAGCGGCAAATGCCCCATTGGGCAAGGCACAGGTATCTGGAGCCGCTAAAAGCGCTGTACGGGCTTCTGAGGGGATTTTTGGGGTATTTCACGGTTTGTTCCCGGCGCCAGACGTCGCGACTATCATGTTCGGCTGGGACGGCGCGGAACGGGCGCTGCCCAGCCCATCTGTAATGGGAAATAGAGCCGGCTTCGTCTTTCATACACCTTGACCCTTCCCGTGGACTCTCGAGAGTCCGCTTGAGCAGCCAATGAGGTGCAGAAATCTTTATCACCCCCAATGCTGATCAAGTACGGCGCGGATCGCCTGATCGACATCTTCACGCGTCGCACCCTGCTTATTGAGAAGTGTGAGCTGAATCCCCTTCCGATTTACGCCTTCGATCCTCAGGACTGGCTTTCCTTCGCTATTGGAAATCGTTGCAGCACTCGACTTCTTCGGCGAACCTGACTTCTTGGGGGGGTCGGCCGCGAGCGACAAAGCCTTGATAACCTCAAGGACGGGCATCGCCTGACCCTCTGCCTTCTGAATCTCCGCCAAGCGCATCGCCTCGCAGATTGCGCGTGTACGGCGGTCTTCGGGCTTCAGTAGTCCTTTAAGTGCGATTGCGTTGCGAATGCCGAGATCTTGCGGATTGACGAACGCTTGTGTCAGTTCTGAAGGCAAACGGGCGAGATCGAGGTAGCGGGTGAGCCAGCTCTCCGAGACTTTCAAGCGTTCGGCCATCGTCTTTTGTCGGCCCTCGTAGTAAGCGTCCAGGGCTCGTAAATAGTCCCTTGCCCTCTCGAGATCGGACAGATCGTCTCTCGCACGGTTTTCGATGTCTGCTAGGCGGAAAGCCTCTTCATCTCCAATCTCGCGCACGTCGACAAGAAATTTGAAATCCGGGTAGTTGTGGGAACGAAGCCAGCTTATCGACCAGTGCCTGCGTGCGCCGCAGATCACTTCAAAGTCAAAGTCGGGATCTCCGCTGACTCGCCTTACAATCGCCGGCATTTCTTGGCGGCCCTGAGCCTTAATGCTCTCAATGAGGTCCGCGCAGCGTTCTTCGTTCAGAAGACCGTAGTCTCGGTTATGGCCTGCCCACATTCGACAACGTGCCGGATCGACCAGTTCATGGGTTCTGTTAACAATTGCACCAGATGCGAGGTCGGCCAAACGGTTTGACCGCCCCGTCAGAACGTTGGAGGCAATGGCCGATCGTCGCGGTTGTGCTGAATCGGTGGAGAGATCGATGCCTGCAGCGAGATCCGCCGCAAAGCCGCTATTCTTCCTACTCATATGGACCTCCCCTCACCCAAATTGCACGCGTGCAATTCATGCGCATCGCGCGAAAGCGCAAGCATGTAGTTTACCCATTTCACGCTAATGCAGCCTTCCGAAGGGCTGGCTGGTGGCTCGGCCACATTGAGCGAATGTCCACCTCGATTTCAGCGTTTACGCCATCCAGATATCCTAGGCAGCGATTACGAACCGCCGAGCTCGTCGCGGGCCCATCAAGTTCGTAAACCGTCATAAGTCGAGCTGTCGCGTTATCTATTTCAGCTGAATCCTTGAGGGGCGTGCGGACCATTGCATGCCCAAAAAGAGTCCTCATCAGGTTCAGCAGCTCCTTCTGCATCGACTTGTTCTCGTCAACTTTCGAGGCCACGAAACGCAGGAAGCGCAGCTCTGGCGCGAGACCGCGTTCAGCGAGTTGCTCAATCGTTTCGTCCAGCATGGAAAGGAAGGCAGCAGTCGAAGAGAAGTCCATTACCGTGGGAGGCACGGGGACAACTAGCGCATTGGCGGCCCGGAGAACCGATAAGGAAATGGCCCCAAGTGCCGGCGGCGGATCCATCACGATAACGTCAAAACGATCGGAGATGCTGTCGATGCCTTCCTTTAGACGATCCAACAGCGCGTCACTGCCGCGCGCCATCCGCGCAGCCAACTCATATTCCGAATTAAAGAGACGGAGATTTGCCGGAATCAATTCGAGCCCATCGAAGTGGGTCTTGCGAAGCGCATAGTCTAGCGACGTACGCTCTCCCTCTCTTAAAAAGGGATAAAGCGTTTCGCTTTCATCGAGGTCGAGATCAGGCACATAGCCGAAAAGTGTGGTTGCAGACGCCTGACTATCGCAATCGATCAAGGCCACGCGATACCCTTTTATCGCGAGGTTCTGAGCGAGGTGAACCGCGACAGTTGACTTGCCAACGCCACCCTTGAAATTCTGAACTGCAATCACACAGCAAGGATCTTCCGGCCGCCTATACGGCCTGGTCCCGAACACACCGCGCATGTCATTGAGCTGAGCTAGGGTGTAGCGCTCGCGGCGGTTATTGTCATTCCTTGCTGGCTCAGGAAGCCGGCCATCTTTCTCGGCGTCGCGAATGGCAGCGGCCGTTCGGCCCACAAGTTCAGCAGCCTTACTGATCGTGAAGGTAGGCTCACGCCGATCGTCGGCCCGGGCGCTCTTTGCCGAATCACGGAGCTTTTCGAGCACCGCAGATGTTCGGTTGGCCAGTGCGGTCACCGAGACCAACTGCTCGGCCTCTTCTATCTCAAGTCCGTTAGACATTTGCCCACCTTTCGAAACTGGGCCTAGACTACACGTACTTGCGCTTTTCGGTCAATAAACTCTTCTATTGCGAAAGCTGGGGCGGCTCGCCCAAGTTTGGGGCTTTAAAAACGTACATCCTGACTCGGTGGGGGAGCAAACAATTGCACGCGTGCAATTTCGAGCTAAGGGCGGCCCCTGCGGTTAACCCAGCCTTCGCAAAATCCCTTCCAAGCGGCCATTAATTTGGCTCCCTGAAGTTTCTCAAGCCGCGCTCCTAGGTGGTCGCGAAATCCGCTCGCAATGATATCGACATCCCAGCCGCCACCGTGCTGGCGCGCGATTGTCAGCAGGTCATCATGACCGAACCGCAGGCTACCTTGTGGAAAAGCCTTTTCCGGCTTTTTCGTCGGCGAACCTTTTGCCGGCCCAGGTATGACACCCTGTCCTTCGATCACTGTCTCAACGGTTCCATCCCGTCGAGGCTTGCGGCCTCTAGAATGCCGGTCAAGCTCGTCGACCGTTTCAATGACTTCCGGCGCACCCTTCGGCTCGAAACGGAATTCCACTTCTATGACCGCCCTCCCCTGCCGAATCTCGCGCCATTCCACGCGGAAGTGAGCAAGCTGATCGATTTCTGCCTTCGCCTTTTCCAGCACTTTGCGTCGCAGCTGCGCGAAGTCCGTATACACGTCCGGGGGAATCCCTAGCGCTGCCCGCAGCGCGGGCATATCGCCTTTCCAGGTGGCCTGGCGCCGATGGAGACGTAATGCTCCCAGTTCGTAGAGCTTCAAAGCATAGTTGGACCGAAATCCAAGGACCGCTTGCCGATTGAGAACTGCGTATGTTTCCGACGCCTGGATCAGTTTGCGCGCATCAGGCGTAAACTCCCATTCAATCCAGCCTGCTTCGCCGCCATCTTCCTCCGTTTCTTCGCGAGACCTAGAGATAAGCGAGAACAGCAGGGTCGCTTTCTTGCCTCGCCATGATCGGTCATCAACTGCAAACAGCGTCCGATGCAACTCTTGCAGCATGTCCGTGATACGTTCGTTGCCCTTGTGACCCCGACGAATGTCCGCCTTACGCATCCGGTGGGGCTTGTCTTCCCAAGCATCCCCTCCGGCAGTCAGGATCATCAATGCTAGCAATCGTGAAGCAGTTAAGCTGAGGGATTCACCCTTCACGAATTTTACTTCGATGATGCTGCCAGGCTTTGCAAACTCGTCACCGCCCTTTGCCTTCAGTGCTGCGGCAACTCGCATGGCTCGTCCAGGCGCCTGATCTGACATTCCACTATCGGTTGCTGGGACATCGCTTGGTTGGTTAGCGCTCGTGTCCATGCAATAATGCTCTCGGCGAATCTGCGGGAGGCTTGTTGCTGCCTGACCTGACCCCGCACGTCAAGTCAGGTCAGGATGGACGGGTAGGCATGCCACCACCCCCAAGAGGTCAGGATCGAAGAATGACTGTTGGTGACTGAGAACCAATAAAGCTCGCGAGTCGCACAATGTGCGAGCCGAAGCTCCCTTAAAACGTCAATTGGCCATGGGTGAGATGAACATGGATCGACTTTCGTGGTGCTCTAAGCCGATTTACCTTCTCCCCCAACAAGTCAGGTCAACCCCATGTGGTCAGGAAACAGCCCCCTTCGGGTCAGGTTAAAGCCCCCAAGAAGTCAGGAATGATCCCCCATCCGGTCAGGAAGACTGGCATAAACAACTGAAATAGCGGTAGTTTTGCAGATTGAATCTGAATCACTTGAATCAGGAATCCTCCACTGCTGCGCAGCGGCGTTTTTATATGATTCGGTCGGCAAGACGGCCGTGGAAAAAAATCCGGTAGTTCATGTCACGCAAGGCTTCGAGAACCTTCTTCAAACCTTTAATGATCTCGTCATCCTTGAACTGCGCTGCGGGGTACCGCATTTCCGTGCCATAAGGCACGCCCAATATCTGCCGACGCTGGCGCTGCTTATCGACAGCAGCCGGTGTGACTGATAGGAATTCGGCGACCTGGGCGCGATCATACATGCCGCCGGCCTGCGCTGCCAAATCGGCGCGGAACCGTGTCGTGGCGGCTTGGGCGGCCTGAACAGCGGCGAGTCGCTCGGGTGGGGCAGGGGGTATATCGCGCGCCGCAATGACAAGCGCCTGGCTAAAGATCGGACGCACCAATGATGTCGGCAAGCGTATCCGGACTCGCCGATCCAACAGCCTGTTCGATGGCTTTTGTCAGCTTCTCGAGAGCCAATTGCTTTAGGCGTCGCTAGATGGATTACGTCCCCGTTGCCCTGAAGAAGAAGCTGCCGCTCGCGTGATCTGTCCTTTCTGTCCTTGATATAGCATGTTGAGACAACCGAGCTTGATTGGCCTAGATATGACGTGGGTCACGGTCCACCCCAAGGGCCAAGCTGGGCAGTTGTCCATGCCAGCGACCTTCAAATAAACCCCAGTGCGTCATTGCCGCGCGGGATAGCACATCGCCGGTTGGCGCGTGGGCGCCAGGTCAATCAGGACTGTGACAATGCCCGGGCTTGAATGCCCAGAAGATGAGTTGCCTCGCAACGGGTTAAGCCGGTTGAGCCTCTGTTGCTCGACCAGAAAATTCCTGTTTCATGGGAATGGGCCGCAGTGTCGCCTATGAGATCAAGAGAATAACCACCCCAGGGGGTTACGGCTTCCACGGTGTGGACCCTCCGTTTTTTCTCTTGATCCCGTCAACCCCGCTGCCTGGTCACCCCCATCAGGAATTAGCCTGATCGAGTGGAGGTTAAACCAATGCAGAACATCGCTGAATTTCGCATCATCGGCCGCATCGGAAAGATTGCGGAGCTCGACAAGGTCACTAGACTCTCTGTCGCCGCGAACTACAACCGGCAAGATAATAGCGAGTGGATCACCGACACCCACTGGAATGAGGTAACGCTCTTCGGTCGGCTGATCGAACGCGCCGCCAAGGCTGAAAAGGGTGACATGGTTCACATCGCTGGTCGGGTCCGTCAAAATTCCTATGACGCTCCCGAAGGCAAGCGCTACACCGTCGAACTCATCGCCGATGGCTTCGCCATCCTGGCCAAGGCGAGCGACGCCGAACTGGCCAGCAGCTAGAAAGCGTGGGGCCGCGTGGGAGCGGCCCCATCCGACCATGGCAATTGCCTTTAAATCAGGCGGGCACCGGTTCCACGGACCGCTGCCCGCCATCTGCTTGGGCCAAGCGACCGCGCGCAGGGCCAATTGGGATATGGTGGAGGTAGGATATGAGCGGCATCGCAGAAGCGGGCCTCATATTCCTCGTCATCTTCATACTCGGATTTTTCGAGAGGCGTGACGATGGGGCAGGGCGGCGCACCTATGATCAGGATGAGGAGACCTGGTGGTCTGCCCGCCGCTCCTGGGGGGAAGACCGGCGATGAAAACGATCGCCGTGAACATCGGAAGGGCGGGGCACTTCGCCGCGCTGATGGTTTGCGACCATCTGATAGTGCCGGTGGAACTGGGACCGTTCGGGCCAGACTCCACCAAACAGCTTTTCAATTCGATCCAAATTGTCAATCAGAAGTGGCGGTGAAACCCGATCCGGGTTGCGGGGCTGGGGACTTCGACGCGCTCGCTGAGGGCAGGGGAGGGCGATGATTCTGCGCGTTATCGAGCGTGCCCCGCAATGGTTGCGCCATGATCTGGAATCGAAAGATAGCAGCGCGCGCCGGCGCGCTGAAGAAACCTTGGCAGCCATAATCGCTGATGCGCTTGACGACGGCTCTGCCGCAGAAGCTGACTGAAACGCCTGTTTGCGCGCGTACTAGGAGCATCGACAGGGCTACAGGAGCGCGCATATCTCCAATGGCGATCCAGGTGTATAATCGAGCAGCTGGGCCGGGAAGCTAGCCTTTGGGTCGCATCTCGGCTCTCTCGGCCCGGCACGATGAAAAACGGCCCGACTATCCGGGGACAGTCGGGCCAGTAGAAGTCTCTCAGCATTTAGCCGGAGCCTTCGGGTCGCCCGACTCCTATAGCGGAACTGAGCGGCGAGCCGAACAGGATTAACTATCGTTAGGTTATGGTTTCCAAAGTGTAGGGGTAAAGGCCAGCGGGTCGGTGCTTTCGTTGAGGATTGCGATGCCGATATGGGGCGGACGCTGCCGGCGCTGGACTGCGGTGCAATCCACGCCGGTCATGGCTGCCTTACCATCTGCGGGCCGGCGGCCGATGGCGCGCGCATCATCAGACAGGTCAAGCCGCTGGTGCGGCCAGTCCCGCCTACAGGCTTTTGGTAAGGCTGAGGTCGAGAAAATCGATCAGAGCGCGCCACGACAGAGTATGGGCGTCGGCGTCATAGGCCATGCGCGGGTCGCCCATAGCTTCAACATCCTTGTTGGTGAAGCTGTGCCAGGCATTGCCATAGGAGGTGAGTTGCCAGTGCGCCTGTGCTTCGATCATTTCCTCCTGGAAAGCCGTGACATCTGCAGGAGGCACGAGCGGATCTTTGGCGCCGGTGAAAACCGCGACGCGGGCCTTGATCCCGCCGGCCTGTGCCGGCCGGGCGGTGGTTAGCAGACCATGAAAGCTGGCGACAGCTGCGAGGGGCGCGCCAGAGCGCGCCAGTTCCAGAGCAGCAAAACCGCCGAAGCAGAAGCCGAGGGCCGCGCTATGGGCTGCATGTACACCTGCGGCGGAGAGAAGCGCGTCGAAGCCGGCCTTTACCCGTCCGCGCACGAGATCAGGCTGGCTGCGAAAATTATCGAGCGCGCGGCGCATCGCGTCTCCCTCAAGCGGCTGGCCGTTCCCATGCATGTCGGCCGCCAGTGCGACATAGCCCATATTCGCGAGGTTGCGGCAATGGCGCCGCACATTGCCGCCGATGCCGTCCGCTTCATGGATCACCAGCACCGCGCGGCCGTTCGCCTCGGACCGCGGGAGGAAGAGCTCACCCTCCAGCGATTGGCTCCCGTCGCAATAACGGAAGGGGTCACCACGATCCCTATCGCTCATGCTGTTCCTCCTGACTTACCCGATGTCCGGGAGTTTACCCCTCAGTCTGCGCCCGCCTTGTCAAGCACGCGTTCGATCAGCTCTGCTCTCTCCTTATCATTAACGTCGATCGAAACCAGCACGGGCGCATGCAACGCGGCATTCTCGCGCGCTCTCGGCCTGGGCACGGGTCGCGAACCGTTCCTCGATGAACTCGCTCATTGTTCCTCCGGCTTACATGAATGGCGCAGCGTCAGCTCGGGACGCGGCGTAGTGGCTGGGTCAGACAGTGAATGCCTCCACCGCAGGCTGCGAACTGAGAGATGTCCACTTGCTCAACGCTATAGTCGGCTTCGCGCAGCGTAGTCGCGACGATGGCATCGGAGGCGCTAGCAAGGATATGGCGGCTACCCAGCGAAAGAATGTTGCAGCCGAGCGACGAGGACAGCTTTGAGGGCATGGCTATGATCCTGATGCCGTGTTTGCCGAGCGCTTTGACGAAGGCCGGGTCCAGAAGCTCCAGGCAGCCGATCGCTTCATTCTTGTCTACCATGCAGAAAATCGTGTCGAGGTGCAGATGGTCGGCGTCAAAGGGGCATAGAAGCACGTCCCAACCCGCCGCCCCAAACGGTGCGGCGAACTCGGCCACGCCGGCAGCGGAGGTGCGCTCGCCAGACAGACCTAGAATAAGCAGACCCTCCCGCGCCACGCAGATGTCGCCGCCTTCAATCGTGCCCTGGGTGATGCGGCGCACCGGCACGCTCCAGCTGGCGCAGGCCCGCGAAAGCGCACTCGCCTCGCCCCAACGATGCGGCATTGCAGGGTTGAGGGCGACCATGCCCCAAGGTGTCGAGACGCCGACATCGCGGGTGAAGCACATGTCGGGCAGATCGGGAGACGGCGCGAGCATATGGCAGCGCACGCCATGCCGTTCTAGCGCCCTTGCCAGAGCTTCATGCTGGCGCGCCGCCTCATCGGTATCGGTCATAAAGCCATCGGCAAGAGCCCCGCGTGTAACCGCGCAGCAGGGCACAGGCGCCAGATGATGGGGCGGGCACAGGATCACGTCGGTCAGCGGATCGGTCTCGCTGACAGCGTGGCTTGTCATCATGGTTGTAGGCGAGCGGCCCACCAGGCCACCATCGAACGCAGCGAAATCGACTTTCATGCTCATCTCCAGAGCATGAAAACCATGGCCCGTATCGGCCGTTCCAGCTGCTATCCCAGGTTAGGAGGGTTTTGAGGCGGCAGGATGTCTGCCGCGCAACATTACCCAGGCTGTAGAGAGCTGAGGCGCCTCTTTGCGGGGCCGCGCTTTATTCGTTGCACCGTCGTCTGCCATTTTTCCGGAACGTGCCGGTCGTTACCCCTTTCGGGGATGGTTTTTGACATCTGGCGTCAATTCGGAAGGCGAAGTTGGCTGGGGCAGCATTGGCGCATCATGGCCGACGGTCTCCATGATCCGGGTGTCTGGCTGATGGGATGCGGAGCGCTGCGGCAGGCAGCGCGAAGATTCTGGCTGCGGACAGCGCGCGAGGCGCGATGACGTCTGTTGAGTCTGATCGGCCTCCGGCGCGGCGGGGGTGGGCGTCGCTGCCCTCTAGTCCCACCGCGGCGAGCCGCAAGTCGGGGCTTCGCCCCAACTCCTCCACTGCGTTGCGGCCCTGCAAGCCACCCCATTGCCCAAGCGCAATGGGGACCCCGGGGGTGCTGCCCGCCTCATGTCGGTGGGACTGCCGGACCGCTCCTGCCGCCCACCCCCGCCGTTCCGGCGGCCGGTGCGATGCGGGAAGGAGAAAGGAAATGGGGTATCAGGATAAGGGACGGACCGGCGCTACCCTCTATAGTGAGGTGACGGATCGGATCATCGCCCAGATCGAGGAGGGCACCTTGCCTTGGGTGCGGCCATGGGATGATGGCAGGGCGGCATTGGGTCTGCCCCGCAATGCCGGGACGGGAAGGCGTTACTCGGGGATCAATGTGCTGATCCTGTGGAGCCGCTTGTTCGAAGAAGGTTACGGGTCGCAGCGCTGGCTGACCTATGCCCAAGCGCAGGCCATGGGCGGCAATGTCCGCAAGGGGGAGCGGGGCACTCTGGCTTGGTCACGAGAACGTCGAGACCACCCAGATCTACATCCACGCCGACATGCGGATGAAGGAAAAGGCGCTCGCCCGCGTCGTTGCTCCGCCCACACCGTCAGGCCGGTTCCGACCCGACGACCAACTCCTCGCGTTCCTGGAAGGGCTCTGATTATGCCGAACCGCCGCGCGGCCGAAGGCCAGAAAACTACCCTCAACCAGAGGCCGCGCGGCATAACCCGGGTCGCGGCATTATGCCCCTTATGCCGATATCGGCATAAGGGGCATTGGACCGGGCATCGTTCGCGGCTGGATCGGCTCCCCGATACCGGCTTTGGCAGTCCAGCCTATGCGCGGGAGGAACTGATAGCCGAATTGGCCAGCGCCTTCCTCTGCGCGGATTTGGGCATCGTGCCGACTGTCCGTCATGCCGACTATCTGGGCGCATGGCTTGCCGTTCTGCGGGAGGACAGCAAGGCGATCTTTCGCGCCGCCAGTCAGGCCAGCAAGGCCGCCGACTATCTCCTCGTCTTCGGGCAAGGGGAAGAGCAGCAGGAGGAAGCGGCATGACCCACGATCCCCATGCCGCCGAGCGTCAGCGCTACCGCGCGGCGCTGGCCGGGCTTCCTGCTATCCCCCGTATCGTCTTTTTGCTGCATAGCCTCGACTGCCTGAACTATGAGCAGATCGCCTTCCGCATCGGGGAGGATGTAGGCGCGGTGGAGCGGCATTTTGCCACCGCGCTCAAGCATCTGGTGCGGGAGATGGACGGGCCTCCGCAATGAATCGCCATTTTGGCGACAGAGTCCCGGCCGCGCCCGTTCATCTTCATTTGGTGGACGGGCGCTCTTTGGCTAGGAGAGGTGCGATGCGCACCGACCTTGACCATCTGCCCCCCGCCAAGCAGCGCGAACTGGAGCGCGTTGTGCAGATCATCTTCGAGGAATTCGGGGACGCCAACAATCTCGCCACCGGCAAGCGCAAGGCCGGTCGCATCCACAAGATCATCCTCTATGGCAGCTATGCGCGGGGCGGATGGGTGGACGAGCCGCACACCGCCAAGGGCTACAAGTCCGACTATGATCTGCTCATCATCGTCAACCAGAAGGAGCTTACCGACCGGGTTCAATATTGGGAGAAGACCGACGAGCGGCTGATGCGCGAACTGGCCATCACCCAGACCCTCAAGACCCCGGTGAACTTCATCGTCCACACCTTGCAGGAGGTGAATGACGGGCTGGCGCATGGGCGTTATTTCTTCATGGACGTCGCCGGTGAGGGGATCGCGCTCTACCAAGCCGACGAGAGCGAACTGCACCAGCCAAAGCCAAAAACGTGCGCAAGCGCTGGCCATGGCGAAGGAATATTTTGAGGAGTGGTTTCCGACCGCGAAACACTTTCACGGATCGGCCCTACATTCCATTGAACAGGGTTGGTTGAAGAAAGCGGCGTTCGATCTTCATCAAGCCGCTGAACGGCTCTACCATACGGTCCTTCTGGTCTGCACTTTTTATACCCCACGCAATCACAATCTTGCTTTCCTTCGCACCCAGGCCGAGCGCCTCGATTTCCGCCTGTTCAACGTCTGGCCGCGCGACACGCGGGCCGAGCGGTCGATGTTCGAGAAGCTGAAGGACGCCTATGTGAAGGCGCGCTATTCCAAGCATTATACGATCAGTGAGGAAGAGCTGAGCTGGCTTGGAACCCAGGTCGAGGAGCTGGGCCGCGTCGTCCATATCGTCTGTAGCGAGAAGATCGCCGCCCTTGAGGCAGCCCTCTAGCCGGTGATGAAATTCTTGAGCGCTCGCAGGTCGCGGGTGATCCACTTCGCATCGCGGGCGAACATCTCATCATCCATGCCGGGCTGACGGAACAGCGTCAGCATCACCTCTGCCCCGTCGCCATTCTGGATGACGCGGAGGGGGACATGGATTTCCTGACCATCCCCGGTATCGACGAAATGATCCATCACCCCATAATCGTTATGGGGCGTGAACCGGATCGTGATTGATCCCTCCGGGCCATCGGCGAACCATTGGTCGCCCTCCTGTCGCAGGTCCGATTCCGAGAGGCCGGATGCCCATTTGGGGAAGACCTCCGGCCGCCAGATCGCTTCGTAAAGCACCCGCCAGTCGCGGTTGATGGAGACGCTGTAAGTGCGCGCAGGCAGCATGGCGCCGGTCCTCTTTCTGGT
This sequence comes from Sphingobium tyrosinilyticum, assembly GCF_042654265.1. Classification (NCBI taxonomy): domain Bacteria; kingdom Pseudomonadati; phylum Pseudomonadota; class Alphaproteobacteria; order Sphingomonadales; family Sphingobiaceae; genus Sphingobium; species Sphingobium tyrosinilyticum. Next base: position 15,564 of record NZ_JBHSFZ010000048.1, read on the forward strand.
TCGAATGCCGACAGCGGTTAGCGCCGTTGGGCCGCGCTGTCACCGACTGGACCGAAGTGTTGCCCCCCAGAACTTGAAAGCGGACGCAGCGGCAAGCCGCTGCGAAGTGTCCGACGCACGGCCAAGGCCGAATGTAATGCACCCTACGCACGGGTGCTGTGCCAATTTATCGTCTTAGTTCAAATAGATATGGGCGAATAAGCCTATTCGGGCGATCGCGAAAATCCGAATAACCTTATTTGACCGGCGCATGGCTAATCCACGTAGGTCATTGTTCGAGAACGCAAAAATATCTCAAATAAGACTATTTGCCGGCACAAAATGTGGACTGTTCCCAGCTGCCTGAGAGGGGGCGCATTCAAGTGCGGAAATGGGAAGGAAAGTGCCCAATGCGCACTTGAGTGCGCACCCTCTGTTCATGCGGATCGGCGCGCTGCTATCGCGATCCTTCCGTGGCGGCCCCTCCTGAACAAAGGAACTGACATGCCCGTGATCACCATACAACTCGAGGAAGAGCTGCACCGCCGCCTCAAGCGCCGTGCCGCTACCGCCAATCTCTCCATCTCCGCTCTCGTCCGTCCCCTCATCGAGGATGTCGCCGTTGGTCGCGGCGGTTACATCTTCACCGGCCTGGATGAACTGATGGGCGTGGCCGTCCAGACCTATGCCTTGCTCGCAGAGATGGCGGTCGACCACTCGCCGCAACTGCTCGCGCGGGGCACGGCCAACGCCCGCCTGATGCTGCGGGACAGGGGGCTGCTCGATCCTTCCGAAGACCCGCTGGCCGACATCGGGCGGGTTGGTTCCCGGCAGGGGGAGGATGGCCAATGAGTATCTTCCGCAACGACACATTGGGGTCGATGACGCGCGGCGGTCAGACCATCGTCCACAATCTGCGGATGACGATGCAGGTCATCTCCAGCAATCTCGGGCAGGTCGAGCAGGTCGAAGCCAATGAAGGCATGTCCTATGGGGTCAACGACATGCGGGATGGTGTCAGCCTTTCGCGAACGCAGGTCACTCGGCCGCTCGTGCTGCCGACCGAGATCGTGAACCTTCCCAATCTCACGGGCTATCTGCGGTTTGGGCGTGACCTTCCGGTAATCCGGTTCACCGATCGCTATCACCCCGCAAAGGCGGATCAGCCTGCCTATGTCGACAGGATAGAACCGGCTATCAGGCTTGGGCCGATCATGTCGGAAACTATCGTTCCGGGCGATCCAGCATCTCCTGACAATGCCCAACGCCCGACCACAACCAATGGGCAGCCTGTGCCCACGGACATTCGCCTGATGGGATGGCGCAGCGGAGCTGATGCCAACGCCATCCGGCAGCAGAGCCGGCCCAGTGGTCCGTTCGGGCCTGCCGATCCCGCCTGACCCTCACGCTGTGAGTGAGTACTGGGAACGGCTGCCGCTGGGACTTTTGTGAAGGACGGCAGCTTGAACTACGAACAAGCTGTGATGCGAATGCTGCTGTCAACAATGCCCGAATCCTGATCGCCGTCAACATCGAGAAGGGCGGGGCGGGCAAGACCACCCATTGCCTGCCATCTTGCATGGCACCTTGCCGATGCCGGCCATCCTGTTCTGGTGCTCGAACTCGACCGGCAGTGTAATGCCTCAACAGCGCTGCGCGATTTTGCCTCGCTGAGATCGTGCAAACAGCTCTTCGAGAACGGTTTCCAGGCTTCGGTTGGGGAGGGACGTGCGATCTACTCTAACCGCATGACCGGCGACAATCATGATTATCTGATGGCGCTGCACACCGGCACACCCTGGCCGCATGTGCATCTAACAGTTGAAGCGGAAGGCTTGGATGGCCAGCGGTTCGATCCGCGCTGGGAAGATCTTTTCAAATTTCGCGAGGCTTTTGCCGAGGCCCTGCGCAGCCGCGGTGTCTAATGCGAAGCGACATCGCGCTGCACGAGAGGGCAGGGGAGGCGGGGACGAGCATGGCACTTGCTCAGATGCGGGCAAAGATCCGTTCAGGCGTTTCGCGCTAGCCGACCGAGACTGACATGCGACAGGCGCGCGAGGCGTTGGCTATTGCCAGCGGAAAAGCGATGTCGCCGGTCAGCGCGCGAAAGAGCGCTGGGTCACGACGAGGGAGAAATATGAGAAGGCTGCGGAAAGGTTCGAACCGTCGGGGGGATCCTCGGGAGCAAGGGCTTGCCAAGGAGCTTCGCACGTTCCTGAAAGGTCGAACGAGCATCGAAACTGTGCCGGACCGGGTGCTGAAGGATGCGATGGAGCGGGTAAAGCGCGCTCAGGAACAGGAGCGTGACAATTCATCGGAGAGGAGACGCCCCGGTCACTCGCCGCCCGATCGAAGGCGATAGCGGAACCCAGCTTAGGATTGCCGCATTGCGCCCGCGGTCATCAGGCGGCATATGCCGCCAGCGATGGATGAGAATATGACCGCGATGATTCTGCGCGTTATCGAGCGCGCCCCGCAATGGCTGCGCCATGATCTGGAATCGAAAGATGACAGCGTGCGCCGGCGCGCTGAAGAAACGCTGGCAGCCATGATCGCTGATGCTCTGGGTAACGGGACGGCTGAGAACTCGGCGGAATAGAGCAGGGAGGTTCGCTTTGGCGCCATGTGGAGGCGCAGCCCAGTATTCCCACCACTCTCGTTCGGCACATAGCGAAGCGGTTTCCGGCGTTCCAAGATCAAGCGATGTTAGGGAAGTTTACAGAAATTCCCTAACATGACATAACATCGCTATGGATGCTCGAAGGAATCCCTTTGCGCCTGGCGCTGGAACTCCCCCTCCTGAGCTTGCTGGGCGCGGTGCGCTGCTGGAGCGCAACGCGGTTGCACTGGATCGCATCCGCATGGGCCGATCGGCGCGACCAAGCATTTTGTATGGTTTGCGGGGCGTCGGGAAGACCGTGCTGCTCTCGACTATGCGGGACGCAGCCGAATCGGAAGGCATGACGATTGTCGCCATCGAGGCGCCAGAAAATCGATCGCTCCCCGGTATTCTCGTGCCTGCGCTTCGGGCCGCCCTGTTGCGCCTCGACCGACTGAAACAGGCGTCAGCGGGGGTGAAGCGGGCGCTTCAGGCGCTTGCTGGCTTTGCCAAGCTCAAGGTCAAATATGATGACCTGGAGGTGGCGTTGGATTTCGAACCCGAGCCGGGCCTCGCCGATAGCGGCGACCTTGAGGCGGATCTGGCAGACCTGATCGTGGCCGTGGGCGAAGCGGCCAAGGAACGAAAGAGCGCCGTCATTCTGGTGATCGATGAGCTACAATATGTGCCGGAGGAGCAACTGGCCGCCTTGATCAGCGCGCTGCATCGTGCCAATCAAAAACAACTTCCCGTAACGATGCTGGCAGCCGGCCTGCCGCAGCTGCTCGGACAAATGGGTCGGGCAAAATCCGATGCTGAGCGCCTGTTCGAATTTGTCGCCGTTGGGCCACTCGACGATGAGGCGGCTCGCGAGGCTATCCGCCTGCCGATCGAGCGCGAAGAGGAGTCGATCGACGATGACGCTCTCGATGAGATCATCGCGCAAACCAAAGGCTATCCCTACTTCCTCCAGGAATGGGGGAAACATGGCTGGGATGTCGCGGACGCATCGCCCATCACCGCCCAGGACATCGCGGTTGCCACCAAGGGTGCCCTTGCTGAACTGGACGCCAGTTTCTTCCGCGTGCGCTTCGACAGGCTAACGCCTGGAGAAAAGCGCTACCTTCGTGCAATGGCGAGCCTTGGCCCAGGCCCGCATCGCTCGGGTGATGTGGCAGATGCCATGGGAGTGAAGGTATCCAGCGTCGCACCGACCCGGAACAGCTTGATCGCCAAAGGAATGTTATACAGCCCCGCACATGGCGACACGGCATTTACCGTGCCGCTCTTCGACACTTACATGCGACGCGTCATGCCGGAAACTCCCCTGTGAAAACGATTGCGCGAAAGCGTGCCACCGAGTGACCCAGGGCCCGGTTTGCGAATGGCACTGGGACATTCGCGACTGTGGGGTCCGGAGCGCCACAGCGTCGAATTCGGCCGTAGGGCTGGTGCGGGCCGACGTCCGTTCACGCCGACATAGCCGCCCTTCGTTGGGTCAAAACAGCCCGTCGATACCTGCCGGTCGTTCATCAGGCCAAACCGGCTCCCCGGCGACCTCGGGAAGCCGGAATCAGTGTCAAATTTCCGTCCGTTCGGACAGTGTCAGGGCATCATCCACGTAGACCCCTAGGTAACGGACCGTGTTCTCAATGTTCGTATGACCCAGCAGGATCTGGACGGCCCGAAGATTGCCTGTGGCTTTGTAGATCAGTGCTGCCTTGGTCCGTCGCATCGAGTGCGTGCCATACTCCCGCTTGTCGAGACCAATCGTTGAAACCCACTCGTCGACAAGACGAGCATATTGCCGTGTGCTCAAATGGCCGAGATAATCGATCCTGCTTGGGAATACGAAGTCGCGAATCGTGCCGCCGCGCCGATCGAGCCATGTCTTCAGGCTCTTGCGTGCTTCCGTCATGATCTCGAACTGCACGGGTCGATCGGTCTTTTGTTGGATGACGGTCGCGCGATCCCGAAATGACCCGCGCTCATCAGGTCGCCGATCCTGATTTTGACCAGATCGCAGCCTCGCAATTTGCTGTCGATGGCGAGATCGAAAAGGGCCCGGTCGCGCAGACGTTTGTGTTCGTCGAGATAGAAACGGATCGCCCAGATATCGCGAGGCTTCAGTGGGCGCTTCGGCCCAACTTTTTTCCCTGCGTTCCAAGGGCTCCGATCATGAATGGCGGGGTCAAGGTCTGAATGTCCCATGATAGTTCTCCGATGGCCGGGATGGCCAGCGCGAGTATAGGATCCATGCTTCGTGCCTTCCGACATGTGTCGCGCGACACTTGACAATCTCGCGGCGCTGCGCTACATCCGAACGATGGAAATAGAGAGCATCAGGCACAAAGGCCTGCGCCGCTTTTTTGAGACGGGCAACGCCAAAGGCCTGGTTGGAGATGCGGGGCGACTGCGCAAGATGCTGGCTTTCATCGACGCTGCGGAAAGCTTCGAGGAGCTGTCAGTGCCTCCGAACTTCGGATTGCATGAGCTGACAGGTGACCGGAAGGGAAGCTGGTCAATGACAGTCTCGAGAAACTGGCGGATGACCTTCGGTTTGAATGAACAAGGCGCGCTAATCGATATGGATCTGGAGGATTATCATGGCGCTTAAGATGCACCCTTCGCTTGCTGTCCACGTTGGCGATTGGTTGAAAACGGAAATTGTAGAGCCCGCACAGGTCAGCGTGACGGCTTTGGCCAAGCATTTTGGCGTATCGAGGCAGGCGTTGAGCACCTTGCTGAATGGCAATGCGAACCTGTCTGCTGATATGGCTATTCGGTTTGAGAAGGCTTTCGGCATCAAGGCCGACACTCTGTTGCGGATGCAGACGACCTATGAGCTGGCCCAAGCCCGCGAGCACGAGCAGGACATAAAGGTCGAGAAGCTCGCAAAAGCTGCCTGACATCGCCGACTTCTCGGTCATTCCCGATGTGAAATCGTACGCCTGATAGCTGCCTTTCGCATCCCAGCAACGCCGGCTCATCGAGCAGATCGGTGCTTGTTCGACATTTCCTTCGATGAATTGGCCATTTCCTTAGTTCGTGCCAGGCGATATATCTCCGGCTGAGACCGGACAGCGGAGACGAGCGCTGCCCAAGGACGGCCACCTGAGGAGGCTCCGATGGCGGTGGATATTGTCGCAACAAAAAACGGGCCATATCTCGTAACCGGAGATTTGGCCCTACTTGAGCTGCGCGATGGAGCTGGAAATCTCTATGACTTTCAGGGCAAGAGCCGTGTTTTCCTTTGCCGGTGCGGTGCGTCGATCACGAAGCCATTCTGCGACGGCCAACATTCCAAGATCGGTTTCCAAGCGGCGGAGGCCGCAGTGAAATCTGGTGGTTAGCGCCAACATAACGGTCATACGTACTCGAAGGCAGTGTCCCTAAAAGCTGTCGATTGTTAGGGCGTTGGGAGGCACGTCATGAGATAAACTAATCGATCGAACCATGCTTTAGCCCCCCGTTAGCCCCTCGACAGCCTCTTCCTAGATCTTATCAACCGCGGAAGGCATCAATCGCGGTCGGCAAATCCCTGAGCTGTGGTATGACCTTTGCAGAATATTCGGGCAGGGTTTCTTTGACTAAAGCCGAAAAACGGCGGTCTGAGCGCCAAAAATCTACGTGCGGTATGTAAAATGCATGCACTAAATCCCCGCCGAAACTGCGTTCGATCGATGCCGATTTGGCTGATACACCAACAACTTGGAGAGTGTACCCCCGCACCAGAGACGAAAATATACGGCACGCTGGGACCGTGGAGCGTAGTTGCGAATTGCCTTTAAAGGCATCGAGCACCCCCGCTGTTACGCCCAGTTTCTTCGAATCCTCCGCGCAAATATTGAGCGCAATTTCCTCAAACTTCTGAATTTGTGAATCGACGATTCGACGAACCTTTGATCCAAATTCCGGATCATTCGAGAGCGGTGCAAGAGTTTTCTGAATGTTTCCAAAGGCATCAAACAGTGTCTGGCCCATGCCGCTGATCCATTCGGGCAATGAGCGATCTGACTCAAGTCGTTCGAAATATAGCTCCACGAACCTCTGCGGCTCAGCAATAGCGGAAAACAGGCTATCGCTCGCCTGCTGAGGAGTGGCTCGATCTTGTAGGCAAGCTACGATCGATTTGATTACGGCATTTTCCGGGAGGCCGTATTCGAGAGCGAACTGTGGCGAACCCTCCCTGGCGAACCGTATAATGTTCGGAAGGGTGATCAATTTTTTAGCCCTTCTGCGGGCGTTTCGATTGAATGCAGTAATCTCGCCCATCGCATTGTGAGCTCGATCTAGGACGGTTTCTCGAAAGCCCTCAAATACATCTGAGACATCAGGATACCAGCGGCGCTCGCCTCGCAGAACCGACTCATCTGGCGGGGCATCGATCAACAGCGCGTCATAAGCTGCCTTTGCAACTTCTATGGCTATGGCGCGCGGGGGATATGCCACAGCATTGGCACCGCACAGGCGTTCAATCGCTTCGGCTTTCCTAAAAGTAGTCTCGCGAAAATCCGCATCATATTGTAGCAATTCGCCAAGAAGTGGCATGGACGCAACGAAAGTGGCGGCGCCAGACAGTGCGCGATCCTCAAGCGCTGTGAACAATTTCCCTGTTGCGTCATCGCTTTTGCCGCGTAGGACATCGCCAAAACGTGAAAAGTCTTGGCTATCAAGATAAACGGTTGGTGAAGCTGTCATTATCGGCTCTGTGAACCCTCAATCCTGGCCAAGCGCGGCAACTTCAAGCCTCCCAGCGGCGATTGCGGCGATTGGGAAACCTCAGCCAAGAATCGTCGGCAATCGCCTTTGGCGGTGGAGGAACTCTCTCGACGGGGGGCAGTGAATATTCTTTGACCGGGCGGCCATTTACCACCTCCGCCAAGCTCGATTTGAAAAGTTGGACATCTCCAAAGTAGTTAGGGTAGGCACCTTTCAGATTTTCAATTTTATCCAGTTCCACCACAACAATACTGTACTGTTCGTTCTCGCTGAATCCACTGACGCCGCCCTCAAGTACGGAGCCAATATCAGACGGCCTATTTAGATATTTTACGTTCACCCGTCGGGCGTTATGATCGTAGATAATTAAGCAATATCGCGGTTTATGATTTCGGTCATGTTCGATCCGGTCGAGGTTGGAAACGGCATGACTGAGAGTGTCTAGAGTCTGAGTGGCATTCAAACTGGCGTTAAGATCAATGATTTCGCTAACCCTGCTGCCCGAAGCGACCTTAGCGTAATCGCATCCTTCGCTTGCAGCGAACTCCAGCGACATAAGTTCAAAGAGTCGAAGCCAATCTTTATCGCCCTCGCCGGCTTTCATATTTTCACCCCGATACAGACCCACGGCCTCAACAGCGGTTGCCCATGAGTGCTGCATGCGGCTTCGTATCTGCATTTCGATGAGCCTGCCTTCGTAACCCTCCTCGGATTTGTCGCGCGGTTGGAAGGCAAAGACTATATGGTGACTTCGATAACCACTATCTCGTGGTGCATCCATGTAGGCATCTTCGCGTTTCAAAATATGCGAAGATTTATTCACAATTTCGGATACCAGCTGCCGCGCCTCAACGATGCTTGGCACCACTGCGCGGCATCCGCCTAAATCCTGCAGCTGCCGCAAATTGCTACCGATACGACTTAACTTGGCGCGGATTGAAGGCATTTGCTTGAGCCGTGCGGCAGTTAGACCTTTGACTTTCAGCGCGCTCATTCGCCCATGCATCTCGGCGCGTAAGCGGTGCATCGGAAACGCGTGTGAAGCGCGCCAACTGTTCGCGATGGCGAAGATCTTGCGGATTTCCGCTTCGCTATCCGGCGACCAATCCAAGCGGCCTTTCAGAGCAGTCCCCGCCCTGACGACATCCTTCTTGGAGAACTCCAGTTGTGGGTATTCGGACACGGCATCACCACAGCAAAGGTCGGCGCGAACTCTTGATTAGCGGAAGCTATCCCAAGCCATGGGCCTCTAAGGATTCAAAGGTTGCCAGACGGTTGCAACACAGTCAATTGGCCATACGCTGAAACAAGATTGTAATCTTATCCGTGATTCGACCTTAGGAACATCGCAGAATCATAAAGAGCCTGACAGAAGCGAAGCCCGGATTCAGAGAGGGCCGCCTCGAGCCGCGCCCGGTCGATGGAAGCGACTTCCTCCAAGATGGCAGCGATGCGTGCGCGGGACGCGTCACCTACACAGGCTTGCCTGCAAATCTGATGAAAGTAAGCGGCAAGGCACACGAACACATACAACCCGTGCAGTACGCCGGACGCAGTCCTCGTCTCCTGCTTCCATGGAGAGTAGATGGCGTCATCGGAAAGGGTGAGCGGGAGCTGATGTTCCAGTGCGGTAAGATTATGATGCATGGCTTCGTGGATGACGCCCTCGGCGAGGCGCAGCGCGCCGCGGACGCCTCTCCCAGGAATGGAGACAAAGATCCATCCCGGCCACGCCGGCTCGCTATGGCTGGTATCATAGTCGGGCCCTTGGCTGGATACGATTGCGAGCCCGCGAACCCGTTGCTGCACGATGTCGTGCAGGTCCGGAACGAGGGCAATCAAGGCTTCCGCATCCGCGAGGGCAAGATCATCGGGCGCGCTGCGAGCACGAGGGGCAAGTCCGCGGGCGCTTAGGCTTTGAATGGCGCCAGGCGGCGGAGCGAGCCAGCATTTAAGGATGGATCGCGGAGGCGCCGCGACCTTTTCCGCAAGCCATGCCAGCTGCCAGGGCGCAGATGGCCTGAAAGGACCGTCGTCAGGAAGCACGGAAAGTGTAGACAAGGGTAAAGCGCTCGCCTGATCGTATCGTTGAGACGGCATGGAATGAGCGGGGTGAGATCTCGAATGCGAAGCCGCTTGCATGAACGGGTAAGTATGCACTTGCGACGTCTTCCGGCCGATGGCTGTTGAAGAGCATAAGAATGCCGCCGTTTTCGGCGCTCCAGCCATCGTTGAGCTGGATAAGGACGCGGTGCGTTTCCTCCTCTCCAATGAAGTCATTGTGGAGGCGGATGGTCTGGCCGGGAATGAGTTTGTGGGCACTTGCGTTCACCAAGTCTAGCCGGTCGGGCGCCCCAACGCGGTCTTGCAGGAATGTCCGCAGCGCGTCGATAAAGCCGGGCGCAATGAGGTCGCGCAGCTCCCGTGGAATCTCAACATCCAGCAGGCTGAACTCGTACTGTTCGTAGAAACTCTCGGTCCTGAGGCTCCACGGCGCCTCGAATGTGAGCCAGGATAAGGCAGCTGCGGCCTCGTCCGGCGAAAGAATGGCAGGGATAGATGCGTGAGGGAACGGTGCCACGGCAGCGATTGCGTCCTCGAAGTGAGGTGTCATGCAACTTCGCCTACATGCGCACGCAAGTGTTCGCGGACACGCCCAATCAAAAGTCGCTGATCCGCACAGAACACGGTTGGATTGTCGAGGCCCTTTTCGTCGCTCCAGCGGTGTGTGGGCATTCCGCCTCCGCAGACGTGCAAATCTGGACATGCCTTGCAGATGCTCGAGATGGGGCGCTGAGCCTCGTGGTACGAGCGGAACTCTGCAGTCGCGACGACATCGGACAACCGATCATTCAGGACCGACCAAGGGGTGTCGAACGTGTCTGCTCCGTCCGCCGTGCTCTTGAGAGTGTCGTTCTTGTTGATTGATCCGTCAGTATCGATGACCACGATCCCGTAGTCGGAGACGCCGATTCCCTCCTTTCGGGCCCGGCCGCCGAGCGTAAGCTTGATCATATCGTCAAGCACGCGGATCCGCGGCGGGGTCGGGTCGGCAAGATAGAGGTCCAGAATCCTGGTCATCCAGGTTCCATATTCGGTCGAAGTGAAAGAGGCCTTGCCGAATGGCAATGCTGTATGATTTCCGTCGCGATAGAGAAAATCGACGCTTGGCGTACCGGTCTCCTTGAAGAAGTGGTAGACCTCGTCCGGATCGGAACGCGGATCGACAACTGCTAGAAGCCCGGAGAACAAGGCCGCCTGCGCAGGATGATCCCTGAGGCGCTGAATGGCGGCCATAACCCGCGCAAACGATCCGCGCCCACGGAGATCGACACGAAATGCGTCGTTGACGTCCACGGGGCCATCGAGGCTGACGGACACGCCAACGCCGTATTGCGCGCAAAGATCGAGGATGTCGCTGTCCAGTAGAGTACCGTTCGTCTGGATATGAAGGCCGCAGGACGGCACCGCCGCGGCGAATGCCGCGAACAGGGTGTTGAGACGGTCGCGTCCGAGAAGCAGGGGCTCGCCCCCGTGCAGGACGATGCTAAACGGCCGACCTTGGTCTCGCAGCAATTCGCCAAGCCGAGAAACTATCGTTTGCTCGACGCCTAGGGGCAAGCGCTTGGGTTGGCGCCGCCATCCCTCGTCGCCCATGTTGAAAACATAGCAATAACTACAGTCTAGATTGCAGCGACTCGCTACCTTCAACAGGACGGTGTCGATGAACGGCGTGCGGCCCGAGACTTCAGCGGTTGTGGCGATTGTGCGTACGATCATAGCTGCGAGCCACGTTAAGGTCTTCGTTTCGGACCTCCTCGATTAGCCTCGCCAGAGTGACGCTGTCGGCGATTCTCCCGAGGAGATTGGCCGGTTGATTGGCTTTGGGCGTGGAAACTTGCATGTCGGACTCCTGGCTCAGATCGATGTCATATCCTGATTTTTAGAGCTACGCACGCAAATTTATTTCAATCGGAACTTCCGTAAAATTTTCCTATCTAGGCAGCATTATTTAAATAACGCAATTTAATTGTCTATAGAAATCCCAGAATGTAAACTAATGCATATGTATTATATTATACAAAATAGATTTTTATGGAATATCGTCACCGCCTTGCAAGCGATCATGCCTGATTGACACAATGCGCAAAACTAAAGAAAAGTCTAATTTGCAGCGCGGTCATCCCGCTTGCTGTGAGGGACACATGGGGGCGGGCCTTGATGCATTGGGATTCAGTCGGGTCTTCGAGCGATGACAATCGTCCGGGTTTGCGGGCGCGAACCATAAAGCAACTGGCTCGGGATCTCATGCTTGCGCGTGACGATCCACCGTTGGATAATGGCGAAGCAGCCCGCAGGCTAGACGTAGGCGAGATGACTGGACGTCGCGGACGGGCGATCTTCCTCTTGGGCGCAGGTTGCTCGGTCAGCGCCAAAATTCCGCTCGCAGCCAATGTCTCCCAACGCTGCGTGTGCGTGTTGGCTCGCCGCTACAACCTGACGCCGGTTGACGCTCATGATGATCCGAACGCGGCGTTGCAGGCATTAGTCAACGCGGAGATGGTGCCCGAGCGTTTCGTTTTACCGAGCAGGCGAGGTGACTGGAGTGGACTCTACACCTATTTGTTTGCGGAGCACCTCAAGAGCCCCAATCAGCAAAGAGAGATTATTTCAAGGGTCATCGGCGACCGAGAGTTCGAAATCAATTGGGCGCACGCATGTCTGGGGACACTCGTGCAGCGCAGGTATGTCCACACTGTCCTCACGACCAATTTCGATCAGTTGGCGCTTCAAGGCATCATTCGAACCGGCATCACGCCAGTGGTTTCAGATGGCCTGGAATCGCTGACTAGGATCTCGCCGAGCCCCGCCCGTCCCCAAGTCGTGCATTTGCATGGGTCTATGCATACCTACGATCTGCGCAACAGCCCCGCCGCGCTTACTGAGACAGGCGACGACCGGAACTTCCAGACGATGATGATGGGACTGCTCAAGCAGGCCACCGTTCTGGTCGTGGTGGGTTATGCTGGCGGTGAAGAAGGCGTCATGAACCTTCTCCAGTACGCTGCCCAGACGATCCCAAGAATGGTAGTTTATTGGGTTGCATACGAAAAAAGCTATTGCGACCTGTCCCCTGGCGCTCGCACTCTGCTCGAAACCGGCGAAAACAAGTTCTTCATCCCCGACCAGGATGCCGATGGATTCTTCCAAGCCTTAACGCGCGAACTTGGCGAGGGCCAACCGGGATGGGTCGCGGACCCGATTCTAGCCCTTGCCGAGCAGGCCGAGAGGCTGCGCGGCAATGGGGATCTCGAGATCGCGGACCTGATAGGCGAATATCAGAAGCGCGTATCGCACGCTGTCGACACAAGGCAAAACGTCGATGGCTCGCTCGTTGCGGCTCGCCAGCAACGCGCGAAAGGCAATTTCAAAGCAGCAATTGATCTTCTTTTGCCGATCAAGGACTCGGAAACGACGACGAGGATGCTGTACGCCCAGAGCCTTCAGGATGCATTTGACGAGAATCCCGATGAAAATGCCGGGCTGATCGATCAGGCCATAACGGAATTTGAGCATCTGCACCGGTTCGCGCCTCCGCAACAACGGGTGCGTCATGCCGAGTCGCTCATCGAAGCGCTCTTCGATAGGGTTGATACTCTCGCCGATTCCGATCCGAAGTTTGTCGCGGGTGTTGATGAAATCCTGAAAGTCATAGCCAGCGCCAGAAAGCGGCTCGTCCGAAACGATCGGACAGCAAAAGCCCTGCTGTTATTCTACGAAGCGCGTGCCTTACAGGAAAAACGATCATTCACGGACGAACCGGACCGAGGGCCTCCCACCAGGGAAGCGATCGAAAAATATCAGCAAGCGCTTAAGATTCCCGAGGCGCTCGGGGACAAAGTCGCGGAAGCGCGAGACGGTCTCGCCCAGGCGCTCGTGACCTACACCGATGAAATGCTCACAGCAAATCCGGTTCCAAGTGACGGGTTGCGCAGGCGTATGCGCCATGACATCGGCGAGGCCGTGCAAATTCATCGCGACCTTGTGGAGCACGCTTGGCACAATCAGCCCAATTCCGATCTCGCCGGCATGCTCGAAAACCTTGCCTCCGATTTCGAAATCCTCGCGAAACTCAAGAAGAAAGGGCCGTTTAAAGAGACACCACTCCTCGAGGCGGTCCGTGCCATGGAAAGGGTGGTCGCTGCATACCAGGCAGAGCGCGATAGCGATGGTATTTCCGAGGCTCAGGCGCGATTAGAAGATCTGCGCCAAAAGATGAGATAGTTCAGACGGCGTTTGGCTGAAGGCCAAAATTCAACGGTGAAGCGATTGCGTCAGCCTCGCCGTTTCGAACGGCCGCTTATTGCATTTCGCTTGGCTATTCCGGACAGTCTCCGACGTCCAACAAAGCGGACATGGCGACCAGCCCGAGGGCGGCTATGAGATGTCCGCTACCGGAAAGCGCAATTTGGCCGTTGAACGACAAAGAAGGGTCGCAGTTACAGCAGGGCCGAGAGTCCATTAGGAGGTTGGGCAGGCGTGCCACCATCTGGTACCGACAGCATCGAGCTCGTCCGTCACAAGCCTTCGGTTTCGAAGGCAGGCGAGATGGGCAAGGCTTTCGCCTGTGGCGAGACCAAGAACAGTTCGATCGATCTGGCGTTTGAACAAGGCTGGAAAAACGTCGATCGCCCGTTTCGGCGTTTCAACGAGGGTGAGTAACCGTGCGAGGGCAGCTTCATGGCCGTCGATCAACGCACCGATGCGGGCATGAAGACCATGAAACGGCTTGCCGTGGGCTGGAAGAACCAGCACGTCGTCTGGCACTTTTTGACGGATCGCCTCAAGCGTCTCCAGCCAGTGGGTGAGCGGATCTGCCTCGGGCTCCAAAGGCTGTACCGAAACATTGGATGAGATTTCTGGCAGTATCTGATCTCCCGAAATCAGCAGCTTCATCTCGGGACAATGGAGCAGGGCGTGCTCGGGCGAATGGCCTTTGCCGATCGCGATCACCCATTCACGGTCCCCGATGATGAGCCGTTGACCATCCTCCAGCGCACGGAAACTGTCGGGCAACGGATAGAGCATCTTGCCGAAATCACCGAACCGCGCCCGATAGTGATCGAGAGCATCTTCTTCCCAGCCCACGGTCTGATAGAACCGGATCGCCTCCTCGGGCGCCTCTTGCCCTGTGTAAGAGGCCAGGACACGCAGCGTCAGATATTCCAGCCGCGTCATCCAGAGCTGAGCGGGCTGTTTCTGCGTGAGCCATCCGGCCATGCCGCTATGGTCGGGATGGAGATGGGTGACGATAATGCGCCGCACCGGGCGGTCTGCCAAGGTCGACGCGAATGCTTGGCGCCACGCCGCAGCGGTTTCAGTGGTTCGCAGGCCCGTGTCGACGATGGTCCAGCCATCGCCGTCAGCCAGCGCCCAAATATTAATCGCTTCCAAGCTGCCGCCCATCGGCATCCGCAGCCAAAAGACCCCGTCCGCAATCCTTGTCGCGCTGCCATTGCCGATCGCCGGCAGCTCAACTGGAGGATATGTAAGATCTGGGTTCATCGTCACTCCTTGCTCGCCTTTTCGCACGACGATCGCGTGCTGGACAAGGCAAGACTTCATGCATTAGGCGGCGGCCTTACCCGCCGAAGGCCTATGCCGATCCGAAGCTCCACCCGATCCTCCGGTTCATTCACCGGACCTTCGTGATTCTGGATATTGTCTCGACAGCCCAGCTCATCGTCGAATAGGCAGTAGGATCGCCGCCGACCGTATTGGCCCATAGGTCTATTTTCAATGCTCAATGAGGTTTGCGGCTGCTCGAAGCGATTGAATAAATAGAGATCGCATCCGCAAATCTCGTCACGCCGCACTTTTTCATGATTCGGGTACGGTAGGTTTCTATTGTTCTAATGCTAAGATGCAGTTCTTCCGCAGTTTCTTGGTTGCTCTTGTTGGATTTCAGCGACCTTAATACATCTATTTCCGTCTTTGTCAGGCGTTGCAGGCATGCTTCGGCCCGCTCTTGCTCCTGCTGTAGTTCAATTCTTGATTGTAAAAGCGCCGCTGATTGGTCAATCACTTCCAGCAGCATCTTCTTGGAGAAGGGTTGTTCAAGGAAATCATCGGCACCCCTTTTGATCATCTGAACTACCATCTGAATGGATACCTGGTCTGCCGTAATAATCACAGGAATGTCTTTTCGCTCCTCCAGCAGCTGCTTAAGGACATCGATCCCCTTCTTGTCGGGAAGGTTCAGGTCCACGATCGCTACACCGGCGGGAAGGTAACTGAGCGCTTCGAGAAAGTCGCTTCCAGCTGCATAGGGCGTCGGCTGATACTGTTCCGAGCGGAGAGTTGCCACTAAGTTACGGCGAAGGCGCGCGTCATCCACGACGATGAACACAGAACATTTGGCGCTCATTGCGAACGATACATCCTCCCCCGCCGCCGAACGCACGATAGTCGAACTGGTTGCAAGGAAAATTTACTTCCGCTCTAAATTCTGTCCCGAGGAAGATGCTAGCCAGCTGGCCACCCCGCCGCTGCCCCTTGCACGCGGCCCATTCGAACAAAGCGAGAGCGGCTTTTAACCAGGAGCCTGATGCCTTCTCTCAGGCCGCTGGCATCTTTCATCATTCGATTTTCTGCTCAGACATGGCCAACCTCCAGATTTCCGGAGGGGCGCTAGCGTTCCAACCCTAAGCAATATGAACGGCTGACGTCGTATTTGTACGACAGCGGCGCTTGGGGCCTATTAACCACGAATCGGCAAAAGGGAGTTCTTCGATCGGTCCTTCCCTCCCCCAAGGGATGGCCACTGGAAAGGCGAGGCGCACATTTACGGTCCCCACCATGCGCCTCGCCTTTACTCCTTTTGTACAGCTGTCCTATAGCGCCAATATGTTGGAACGGTGGCTTTATATCAGTACGAGTCGGTTGCAAGCTGCGCAGGTTGACGATCAGGTGCGAGATATCGTCAACATCTCCATATCGCGTAATCGCTCTTTGGGCGTGACCGGCGCGCTTTTGTTCACGGGACAGCGCTTCTCCCAATATTTGGAAGGCTCTCCCGTCGCTATTGCTGAACTCAAGGAAAGCATCTTACGCGATTCCTGCCATGAGGATGTTCGAACGATTGCATCTGGACCTTATGATGTTCGACGATTTTTGACCTGGTCTTTAGCATATGCAGGCCCATCGCGGTTCGTCGCTTCAAAGGTGGAAGAGGCACTGAAGGACGCCATCAGCGGAAATAGGGACAACAGCGAAAGCTTGGCCGAGATGCTCGCTGGTTTCGCGGTGGAGGGACATGGCTGACCGGAAAAGCCGTTGCTACCTTATTTAACACTGCGCCCCATTCAATGCCCGAGCGAGTTGAAGAGGGCACAGCTCCGAGCCGCCATTGGACTAAAAGCTAATAGAGGCCCTGAGAGAGGTCTCTCCCTGAGAATTGTTCCGCGAACTTTGTAAGTGCTGACGGGAACCGATCACTATCAGGAAGACCGCGTCCTTTAACAGGGGGAATGGGATCCGTATCGCACAGGATGATAAGACGGCAACGCTTTGCGCACGTTCCGATGCCAGGTCAGGCAGCGAAATCGAAGCGCAAAAAAATGGGCTGGTCGAAAACGAACAGCCCGAAAGTCTTAGGAGAGGATACCTGAAAGGCGGGATCCGCTTCGCATCCCGTGACGTGCTCGAAAACTGCGAAGCGCGCCATCCTAATTGCACAAATCTCAATCGGTAGGGGACATTCAGGGACTGCGGCCATCAGAATGGCGGACGTGATGTCTAACTGCCTAAAGTCAGGCAAGTGAACCTCGCCCAAACTGTATATCCCATTGACATATCCCAAGAGTTACGTAGAGTGGAATATACGTGAGGCAGGAGGCTGTCGTGGAACAAGGTTCGGTATTTCAGAGCAATCGCAGCCAGGCCGTGCGATTGCCCAAGGCGGTCGCGCTTCCTGATGAGGTGAAGCGGGTGGATGTGGTAGCCTTGGGCCGAACCCGTATCATCACGCCTGCGGGTGAGTCCTGGGACAGCTGGTTCGACGGAGAGGGTGTGACTGCCGATTACATGTCGGAACGTGAGCAGCCGGACGATCAGGTCCGCGACGCTTTCTGATGCTCAAGTTCATGCTCGACACCAATATCTGCATTTTTACCATCAAGGACCGGCCTCATGAAGTACGAACTGCGTTCAAACGGCACCAAGGTCAAATGTGCATCAGTTCTATCACCTTGATGGAACTGATCTACGGCGCAGAGAAGTCGTCCAATCCTGAACGCAATCTCAAAGTTGTGGAGGGCTTCGCCGCGCGCCTGGAAGTGCTCAACTACGGCCAGGAAGCGGCCGCACACACTGGACAGCTTCGTGCCGAACTCGCGCGGGCTGGCACGCCAATAGGTCCATATGACCAGATGATCGCGGGTCATGCTCGGTCGGCTGGTTTGATAGTAGTCACAAACAATCGGCGCGAATTCGACCGTGTGCCCGGCCTGCGGATTGAAGACTGGGTCACGCCAAATAACGGATCCGCACTTTAAAGAGCGATCATTCGGCATGCTCACCGAGGACGCGTAATGAATTTAACATATATCTACACCAAGTGGTGTCTTTCTTGTATTTCCAGTGCGTTATGGCAAAACGCCTGTCCATTGTGTCTTACCTATAATTTAGTCGATCAAGGGAGTTGGAAGTGCAAGCTGCCGAAGGCGGCGCACTTCCGACTCGCTTGATCGTAGCCCGATTTGATGCGCGGCGTTTCAGTCCTCAGCCGAGGGTAGGGGCGCCGGAACCTGTCCGGCGACACCCCGCGAGGGCGGCGGTGTAGAGTTGGCGCCAATATTCGGCCTTGCCGCGCTCGCGTTCGGCGGTCCGGTCAGCCTTGGCCTTTTCGGCGCGAGCATCCCGCAGATCAGATTCCAGACGCTCGGTCTTGTTGCGGAAGGCAGCTTCGATGTGGCGATATTCTTCGGGTGTGCGCAAGGGCACTTTCTTACCGTCGATGATCTCGGTTTCCGACCGGGTTTCCGTGTGTTCCTCACCGATTTCATCGCAGAAGTTGTTGTAAAGATATTGTCGGCTGACCTTGGCCGCACGAGCCACCGAGACGAACGTGACTGACTGCTTGCTGTCGCGCAGCCGCATGATCGCATCCTAGACCGCGGCGCGCTTTTCCGCACTCCGCCGGCTCCTGGCATTATCGAGGGTTGCGATCCGTCGATCAGGTCCTGTGATCATGGCAACGCTTCCTCCCGAGCAGCGGCAGGTTTGTAACGCTGCTTTCCACCCTTATAGAGGCCGCACTCCTCGATGAAACGGATGATGGTGTCAGTGTTGTGCACCACGTCCGTGTTGCATTGGAGTCGGTTGCGGGTGATGTCGGCCATGCGGGACTGGCCATTTTCCTCGTATTTGCGGGCTTCCTGTTCGAGGCCCTCGATAGCGAGGTAGAGCCCGGCTCGCTCGCAGCGGAAGTGGTCGATATCATCAGCATCGCCCAGGAGAACCGGCATGTCAGGCAGGCAAGGGCGTGCTCGCACCATTCGCCAGGCTGGCCGGGCAGGGTGCAGGCGCCACCAGAGAGACGTGTCACCATCATGGTAGCGGGCTGCGCGCCTCCGAGCTGGTGGCGATCCAGGTCGAGCATATCGAGGCGGCAACCGACCCCGAGGCGCGGCTGCTCAGCATTCCGCGGACCAAAAGCGACCCGGAAGGCGAGGGGGCGACTGCGTTTTTGAGCCCGCGCAGCGTCCGCGCGATCACCGCTTGGGCAGAGGCAGCGGGGATTGAGGCGGGGCCGCTGTTCCGCCGGGTGCAGGTGCGCCGGATCCGCGCGCGCCCAGCGGTGCCAGGGGAGCCGGGCGGCACCCGCGACGCGGACGGCCACTGGCGGTGGCGGCGCGGGGAGGGGACGCCAGCCCAGCCCGCCCGGGTCGCCTATGATGTGGCGGCGATGGCGCTCCATCCCGGCTCGATCGGGCCGCTCTACCGCACGTTCATCCGACGCGTTCGCCCGCGGCGCGCTGCCGGACCTGACGGCGGACGACCTCGCGCACCTGCTCCAGGGGATCAGCGCGCATTCGACGCGGGATTGAATCAGGATCTGTTCGTCAGTGGTGAGGAGCTGGCCGGGATTATGGACGCGCTGCGCTGGAAACGCCCGCGCATGCCGCTCGCCTCTAACCGCAACCTTGCTGCCGAGCAGGGAGCGGCTGGGAGGCTGGTGGCTAAAATCGGTTCGGGGTGCCCGATGCGGCTATTTGATGATCGTCTGCGGCACGTAAAGAGATTTGATGATCATGATGTCTGGTATTGGTAACAGCAAAGGCGTTTGCGAACGGTTGATTGTCACGTGCACCCGATTGCTCGGCGGCAAACCGAGCGCTGACGCCAATCCGCATGCAGACCATAGGAACGATGGAGGTGGGTGTCGTCGCTCTGTGACGTGAATGCAGCGATTCAATCTAAAGATCTCGAGCGCTTATAGGGTAGGTCCGCGGTTCTATCAAAATCAGTTAAAACCGGTAAAAACACCTAAATGGATCCCCGCCATAACCCGTTTGCCCCCGGCGCAGGCTGGCGCGCGCCGTGCCGAAATCAAACGGATGGCGAGCGCCTTTGAGCACGACGATTTGACCAAGGCGCTCGCGCAATGAGGCGGCATGCAACGGCGACTCTGGCGAATGCGCGCTGGACCGGTCGCGCTGGGATCGTGAAGCTATAGCCATGGAGGAGCGAGGAGGACCGACCACGCAAGCGGGTGTTCGCTACCAGAACAGCGTCGCGGCACTGTTTCTCGGCGACTTGCTGCGATGGGCTATTCCCAGTCCAGTGGAGCGTGTACGCGAGGTCCGGCTCGAAGCGCCCGCCCACGTCGATGACATTGTAGCGACGTTCGCCGACCGCCATCGCGACTGGATTCAGGTCAAACTCAATCGAACCGCGCGGACAGGCCTGGGACAAGCTCTGGCGCGCCTTTGCCGCCCAGCGCGATGACCGCACCTTCGGCAGCGAAGACAGTCTGGTTCTCATCTTGGGTACAGCCTTACCGATCGCCCAGTACCTGGAGGAAACCTGCCCTGCTCCCCAATCATTCGGACCATTTTCGTCAGCATCTTCATCGGCATCGATCGCATCCTCGGCCTCAGCGTTGGTGGTCTCCGGTCCTTCAGGGCGTTCGGATCCGCATCGATTTTGGGGAGCCACTTAACTGAACGATGGCGCGATAAATTTCTCGGTCATGCTCGGCAACCGTCTGGCCTGCACAACGGATGCTGATCCTGTCAGCATAGGCGCGCAGTTGCACAGCCTCCGTGCAGCACTCGCCATGACCGAGTAAGCCCGCACATACGGCGCCCGCGACCAGCTCAACCGCATATGTGCCACCTCACCTGCATTGGCTTGGCGGCAATCTCCACGTCCTCGTGGCTCCAGTCCAACTGATAGCCCTCGCCGGGCCGGAACATGAGCGGCATGGCGCTGCGAAGAGCGAACGGAGCGACGGCCGTATCGGTTAGCGGTCCGGGCACTATAACCGAACGCTGATCACGCGTGTCGGCAAGCTGGAATGCGCGTGCCTCAGGACCGCGACGGGCGGCTCTCGACGGAACAGTTTGAACGCTACCAGCGCTCGGAGCAGGCGCTGGTGGCAACAATGGCAGAGATGTACGTTCAAGGTGTCTCGACCCGGAAGGTGAAGGGGTGATCACCGAAGAGCTGTGCGGTCAGCGCAGCTACTCCCGCAGCACTTCAATCAGGGATGAGAAGCAGGGGTTTTTCGCCATCGACGAGGAGACTCTCCGGTGCTTCCGCCGCCATGCTACCGGATCGTACGCACCATTGCCGGGCATCGAGCCCGGCATGGCCATGATCGATCGGCAGCTGTGAAGGCCTACGCTGCCAGGCGCCGCTGTACCTCCTCGATTCCGAGCTTGTGGATGCGCGAAAGAAGGGCCTCCAGATCGTCCGGCGAGAGCCTCATCAGCCCTGCCTTCTCGATCGCCTTGATCGACGCCTCTCGTTCCTTGTCGGCAAGCTGTTTCTTGCGTTCCGCAAGCTTCGCTTCCTCAGCCGCAATGGCTGCGCGTTCTTTGTCCAAGCCTTTGACCCTGGTGTATCTTTCATAGCTCGGATTGGATTGTGGACGGGGTTGTTATAGCTCTTCACCACGCTA
Source organism: Sphingobium tyrosinilyticum (assembly GCF_042654265.1). Lineage (NCBI taxonomy): Bacteria > Pseudomonadati > Pseudomonadota > Alphaproteobacteria > Sphingomonadales > Sphingobiaceae > Sphingobium > Sphingobium tyrosinilyticum. Next base: position 37,052 of record NZ_JBHSFZ010000048.1, read on the forward strand.
TCTCAATGCCTCTGATATCGCATCGGGATTCGCCTCGCTCGCCTCTGCACGGGGCATTGATTGACTGGAACGCAACGACGATCGCGGCGTGGTCAATCTGGCCCCGCCAGGGTCATCTTCTCGCCGCCGATTCGCCGCGGCGTAGAGGGGGTGAACCCCTCATGCCACGGCGAGATATGGCGAGGCCATATCATTCCGCCCACAGGGCGGAGCCAATCCCTGCCGGATCGGCGAACCGGCCCCTTCGGGCCGGGGAAAGCGGAGCCGGTTCCGGTTAACCGGCGCGCCACTGTCTTAGTGCCTTCCCAAGTGGTCAGGCAGCACACCGTATGCACCTGCGGTTCAACCAAAATCAGTGGAACCGCGCGCAATCCTCGTTTCGGAAGGTCAGACATTGTATGACAGGAAGTTCAACCTGTGTGGCGAATAGTTAAATCGGCCATTAGACGCGCCTGCACTGTCTGACAACTTGCAATGGGCAGGAGCATGAGCTATCGATATTCTACTTTCGTAATCCCCACCAGCCTCTCTGCTAGGAGGTAGGGTGGATGACAATCAAGCAACGGCGTTACACGGTCCGTCTTGAACAGGATCAGTGGGAGCGCCTTGAGCAGCAATCCCGTAGCCGGGGGGTGCCTACCGCCGATCTCATTCGGACGGCGGTGGACCTACTTTTGTCCGGCGATTCCCTGAAGGACATGAGCCGCCTTCGCCTCGCGCGCATAGGCGAGTTTCAGCACCTCGCCCTCGATGTTCTGATCCGTGAACAATTTCCCCAATATCGCGATCGCATCGTCGCTGAAACCGACAAGCGCGTAGAGCTTTATCATGGCGCGTAAGGACATCCGCGACAACGGCCAGAACATACCGCTCAGTCACCATTCGGCGCGCGGGAACGTCCAGCGCAATTCGGGCAATTTCACCCGTGGAAGCCAGCTCCTGAGTCACGAAATGTTGATGTGGCTGTCAGGCGCGAAACTGCCCGTCAGCTTCTGGTTCTTCGTGTTTCTTAGCTGCTGGTTTGGCATCATGTCAGTGAAGCTCGACGAGCATGGTTTTCAGCTCATCTGCATGAAGGTCTATTCCGAGCTTTGGAACTGGGTCGACCTCGATCCGATGAAGCGGGTCAACGTCACTCTGCCGAGCGGCGATATCACTCGCACCATCATGTCCGCCGTCCCCTATATTCCCGACGTGATCCGCGCCTGGGACGTTGGGATGCGTGGATTAATGGGATCGTTCCTGCTGTCGATTTTCATCACCGTTCCTGCCGCCATCTGGTTCGTCGACATATCCAAGCGCAGGGGCAAGTCGATCCTTCAGGAGCGGCATGAGCGCGGGGCGATGCTGGTGGACGTCGAATTGCTGCGGTCCGAGATCATCGAGCATAACCGCATCAAGTTTGAGGGGGATGTCGCCCATCTATGTCCCGGCATGAAGCCAAGCGAGGTTTTGCGGCTCCCATTTGCCGAGCGGAAGGGGAGGGGCATCCACCATCCCTATAGCTTGGGCGGCATCCCTTTTCCGCATCGGCTCGAGCAATCCCACGCCATGCTGACGGCACCACCGGCTCGGGGAAAACGACGGAGCTCCGAAGCCTGGTCGCGCAGATGCGCGAGCGCCAAGATAGCGCGGTCATCTTCGACCTGACCGGCGCCTATGTGGAGTCCTTCTACGATCCTGCGCGCGACACGATCCTCAATCCCATGGACCAAAGCTCTTGCGCCACAGGGGCGTGATATCGTATGCGCTCAGCGGCGCCGCCAACGTGTACACGGCCGATTGATTTGCATGTGACTGCTGGCGCTGTTAATCACTCAACCACTCCTACGCCATCCTTCCACCGGGCATCGCTGACCGGTCAGGCCGGGTAGGCAAAGCCTAGGGGGTGACAGCGCTTCGACGCGATGACGTGATTAGGGAGCCGCCTGCGGAGTTCATATTACCTGCATGCGCTTCCACCAGCACGGTGCGAGCGGCAAAAAGGCTGATCTGTTGATCATGGCATGGGACATTCCTGGGCGGCGTCACAACCAAACTTCCCGTTCTTGAGGCTGATGGACTTTTTTTCGGAGGACAGTGACTGACATGACGACCGACCGGCGGACCGATACCGGACTGGATCCGATCTTTCTCCATCGCTGGTCGCCCCGCGCATTTGATGGATCAGACATGTCTGCCGAAGACCTGCGCACGATTTTGGATGCAGGCCGTTGGGCCCCGTCATCCTATAATTATCAGCCCTGGCGCTTCCTTTATGCAACCAGGAACGACGCGGAGAACTGGCAGCGTTTCCTCGACCTTCTCATCCCCTTCAACGCTATCTGGGCCAAAGACGCGTCAGTGCTGCTGTTCATCCTGAGTGAAACGACGATGGGCGCGGCGGACAAGCCCAGCCACTCGCACAGCTTCGATGCAGGCGCCGCCTGGGCCGGCATTGCGCTCCAGGCGCATCTGCTGGGTTATCATGCGCATGGGATGGTGGGGATCGACATGGATAAAACCAGGATGGAGCTGGGCGTTCCAGATGGCTTCAAAATCGAGGCGGCGGTGGCAATCGGACGCCGGGGCGATCCTGCGACGCTGCCTGAAAAGCTGCAGCCGCGCGAGATACCGAGCGATCGCAAGCCGCTGGACGAAATTGCCTATCCGGGTAGCTTTCGCGGGCTGATCAGGGTGCTGAAAGACGGGGCGTGACAAGAGAGGGCGCGCCCGCTGTCCTTTCGTGTGGCATTTCGCCCGGATATGTCTTCGCCCCAGTTAAGCGTCCGGGCAGATGAGCTCGAGATCAGCAACGACTTGGTGGAAAACGCCCTTCACAGGGCCGATAGGCAGATTTTGCGATCGTCACCCTTTTATGCTTGCAACTTGCGTTCGGTACGAACGCCGCGGCGGGCGGGAACCGCAGGTGAAGCGACCGATGGCTTTGGATTGGCCAACCTGCGCTCTTTAAACGGGGGACGAAAGGCTCGCAGCGTTTCTATCTCATCGGGGTGGCGGGCAAGCAGCTCAATGAGGCCAACGGCAGCATCGCTCGGCGGCGTAGCGCCGCTCTCATATTTCTGAAATGCGCGTTTACCGCCACCAATGATATGGCCGGCTTCTTCCTGTGTAAGGCCGAGCTTCTTGCGGACGGCCCTCACATGTTTGGCATAGGCGTCCCGAAGCGACTTATAGGCCTCATTTGAGGCTTTCAGGTCGGCACCAGTATGGACGGAATCGCCATTGTCATCGGGATACCAGCCCGGAACATTGACGACCTGCGACATTGAACCGACCCGCACCGTCTGCTGGCGGACATCACGCCGCAGCGACTTTCCGGTCTCGGGATGAATTCGGGTTTCTGACACGTCTCAAACCTCCTTGAACGACGTAAGCATCACGTCGACCAATGTCTCGCCGGCAAACTTCAGATAAAGATACAAGCCATCGCAAGGGATTTCGTAAGTGTCGTGCCAATCGCGCGGGTTAACTGGGTTGAGCCGTTTCCGACTTCACGAAGTCACCCGGATCCAGTGCTTGTACGACATCAACGATATCCTCCAGCGAGTAACCAATAGCCCGGGCATCGCGCTCCGCCTTGCCCGTGATCTCCAGCGTTTCCGCATCCGCGAATTTCACCTTGATCGCCGCGAGGTCCTATGCGGCTTTTTCTTTACCGTCAATGGATACACCTTCAAGGTCACATTTTCAAGGTGGGTTAGCCGATATTCTCTCGGGTAGAAATCAGTCGCGATCAAGGCCTATTCGAAGAAGACGGCGGGGAGATGCTTTACCAGGCCGGCATCGTCGTCCAGTTGACAATTTCGTCGCATTTTGCTGGATATCGATTTCGCCGACGAGTGGAATGCGTGCAATATCCGGTTGGATGTAGGGAGGCATTTGCCTATTTAGCCCCGCCGCGGAGATTGTCGACCACGTCGAAACGATTGACGCCAAGCATTGCGGCGGTACCCGGCATGAGTTGCGCGAGGCCGAACGCGCGCTTGGGGGAAAGAGCGAGCGGATTGTATTGGTTCTCCTGGATGATCATGGCGTCGAAGAGGCCGATCGGAAGGCCGTGTTCGCAGGCGCTCCTGCTCATGAGCGCGAAATAGGTCTGGCGTCTGCTTTCTGCGTCGGGAGCGAGGAAGCCGGTTGGGACGGTACCGCAGCGGGTGACAGCCAAACATATAGCTTGGCAAATTGGCCGAGGGGAGGGGAGAACCACCGCGCATCCAGGCAGGGATGACGAGACCGTCCGTCACAGAGACGGCAAGCTTAGCCGGGACGGGTGGCTCTTGAGGTTCAGCAAGGCTGCTTGCCATCTGGAACTCTACCCAACGGCGGCTGAGGTCATGAACGCGGAATGCCATAGCACTGGACGCGATTTTGGGCTTGGCGGTGGCGCGGTGCGGGCTTTCAGCCTGTGCAGCCGAGCTTGGCTGCTCAGCGGCGTTTGGCGGGCTGCCCGTCAGATCAATCAGCTGCACTTGACGTGACCCCCGATTTTTCCTCCAGTTCGCGCTAGAGTCCGACCCCAAGGAAGGGACGGACGGAATGAAGCGGAAGCAGTTTTTGGAAGAGCAGATTA
>NZ_JBHSFZ010000049.1:0-1350 GCF_042654265.1 Sphingobium tyrosinilyticum
CACCCGCTTACACTCGTTGTTCCTGCCGGATAGAGAAGACACTATCTGTCCCCGATAGAAAAGACACCATTGATGACAGCAGGGGCTGCGTGAAGCCCTCGGGATAGCGCAGCGCAGACCCTGCTGGTGGCGTGACATAGAGGGGATGGACATGGACCCGCTGCGTAGGCAGCGGGCTCGGTCAGCGCGCCTTCACGAACTCGAGCGTGCCGCGTGCCCGTAACTCAGCCTGGCTGAGCCGAGGGCGACGTTTGAGTTTGGCACCGCCCAACCGGCGTCCGTCGATCTTCGCCAGTGCCTCCGGTTCGGGAAACAGATGCTCGGACTGATCCCGGCGGGCAGGGGCATAGTTGTTCCGCTGCCGGTGGTGCGGCGCGATTGCCTGGATCTCCTTTGCTAGCGCCAGCGCCGCGTCGAGATGCTTGTTATCGACGATGGCAGGTTGATTGATCCGGGGCATCTTGTCGAACAGGCTGTAAGGAAGGGAGCGCCCCTCGTGGCGGATCTCGACTGTGCCGTCAGGATATTCACAGACATCCACGCGCTTGCGCGCCAGTTCCTTGCTGATAGGGTTCGGCTCCAGAAGGAACAGCACCTTGTTATAGTGCAGCGTCAGCGCCGCAGTGACTGTCCGCTGTTCACGCCAGACCATGACGGAGTGCAGATCATCCTGGGGCGCCAGTGGCCGGTGCAGGTCACGACTGTCCGCAGCGGGACGGGCAAAGCGGGCATTGTGCGTCGTCCGATAGCTCGCCAGAAAAGCATTGGCATCCGCCATCGTTGATATGCCCTCCAGCCGCATCGCCTTGATCAGGCGATCCTGTAATGTGCCGTTGGCCCGCTCGACCCGGCCCTTGGCCTGCGGCGAGTTGGCGCAAATGATCTCGATGTTCAGCGCATCGAGCGCGCGCCCGAAGTGCGTCATGCCATCACCCTTGGCGGTCGCCTTGGGGTTGCGAAAGACCGTATGTTTATCGGAATAAAAGGCCACCGGCTTGCCGTGCTGCTCGATATATTCGCGGGTCGCTTCCATGTAGGAAAAGGTGCTCTCGCTCTCGACCATCTTGAGATGCAGCAACTCGCTGGTCGCGTCGTCGATGTAGACGAGCAGCGTGCATTTCGGACCGCGAGTCTCGAACCAGGCGTGTTCCGAACCGTCGATCTGGACCAGCTCGCCGCGGCATTCCCGCCGGTGGCGCGGCTGATAAGGCCGAGAACGACGCGCGGCGCGATCCTGCCAGATGCCGGCCTCGATCATCATCTGCCGCAATGTCTCGCAGCCCACCGCGATATCATGACGCTCCGCCAGATACTCACGCGCCAGGGTCGGTCCGAAATCCACATAATGCT
>NZ_JBHSFZ010000050.1:0-2899 GCF_042654265.1 Sphingobium tyrosinilyticum
GTCATGCCAGGCTGGCCTCCTCGTCCAGCTGACATGGTGAATCACATTTCTGAGCGAAGGGGAATCCCAATGATTCAGTCCGGTCAGATTTTGCTCTAGACTACGCCAGCTGCTGAAATGCTAAACATCATAACTAACAAGCTGCTGCAGGCGGCAGTACCGGCCATGCCTAAGGATCGATTTTTTGCTTTCAAACGGTCGATGCGGAGCATATTTTTTCTCGGCCGGATCCACATACCGGGCTTCGAGAGTCGATATTCTCACGTCGCTCGTTCGCCTACTTCCTCTATGGCGGCGGCGACTTGCTCTGGAACCGCGTAATGAAAGAGGTGCCCCTGTTCAGGTATAATACGCAGCTCCGCCCCTGCTATGTCGTTCACCAGTTTGCGGGCGTGCTTGTCAACATGAGCAATTTGATCGCCTTCCCCGGCCATGATGATGACGGGGAGGTTTAACTCGCCATAGCGTCTGCTCAGAGCAATCGCCCCCGGTATCATCATGGCGGTGTCGGCAGCAGTCGCGCGAATTTGGCCCGGGCGAAGCGCCATTGCGACGGGGAAATCGGCAAATTTTTCCGACACCGGCGCAGGTGAAAAACTTACCTTCAGGGCCGACGGCCCCATCAGGAGGCCCGCAAGGGGCGCAACAGTACGGGCGAGTACGTCACCAAGCAAGGGCACCGCAGGTACGGACGCTGGCAAGACGTCAGGACGAGCGGAACCATAATAATATCCCGACAAGAGCACGAGACCCGCACTGACATCCGCATTATCGAGGGCCAATGCTAGAGCGACCATTGTGCCCCAGCTGTGACCCACGACGACGGCGGGGCCGACACCGATCTGCTTGAGCGCCGCAGCTATTAGATTTGCCTGCGCCGCGGGCGTCCAGGCACTCGATCGCGGACGGCTGCTGTAGCCAAAGCCCGGCCGATCGAAGGCAATCACTCTGTGATGCTCGGCGGCAATGCCAAGCACCCCACTGACTTCCCAGTCCTGCAGCATCACGCCGTTTCCGTGAAGCAGGACGACGGGAGGACCAACGCCGCGATCAACATAGTGGAGCCGCACGCCATCGACTTCAATAAATTCGCCGGTGGGCGGGCATTGCGTCTCCACGCGTTTCGAGTTCATATGATTGAACCAAGCCGTGCCGACAAGCGCAGCGGCGCCCGCGCCAATCGTAATCCACCCTTTGTTAGTGTTGATCGCGGTGGTCAAGGAAGCAGCGGGGCTTCCTGTCCAAGTTTGTACCCTATCTAGCTGTGTCATGCTCGCCTAACCATTGTGCACCGCACAAAGTTGCCTCGAGCGCGCCGCCCTGACTTTTTATAGGGGCCAAGACCACAGGATGAGAGGTGTACCAACGATTAGCACAAGCAGCGACAGAGGAGCGCCGAGGCGGGCATAATCACTAAATTTGTAGCCGCCCGGTCCCAGGACAAGTGTGTTGCACTGATGCCCGATCGGCGTCAGAAAATCACAGCCCGCCCCCACCGCGGTTGCGATCAGGAAGGCTTCGGGCCGATAGCCCAGATCATCGGCAAAGACGGCCGCGATAGGCGCCATGACCAGAACGGTGGCGGCATTGTTGAGGAATGGCGTCACCGCCATCGCTGTAACCAGGATCAGCGCGACCGCTCCCCAAGGCGGCAGCACTGTAGCGGCGCTTGCAAGCTGTTTTGCGATAACGTCCGATGCTCCTGTCGTCTGCAGCGTCTCGCTGATCGGGATCAGCGCGGCGAGCATGATGAGGATGGGCCACTCAACCGCTTCATAGGCTTCACGCACAGGCAGTGCGCCTGTAATGACGACGAGGCCGGCGGCTGCGAAGAAGGCCACCGCCACCGGGACTAAGCCCGCCGCCGTTGCCACCATGGCGGTCGCAAGAATGACGAGAGGCAACCAGCCGCGCTTCGACAGGCCCAGTCGGATTGAGCGCTGCGCCAGGGGTAGGGCTCCGAGCTGACGAAGCCGGCTCGGGAGCTGGTCGACCGATCCCTGCAGGACCAGTGCGTCACCGGCGCGCAACACGATCTGACCCAGCTTCCGCGTGAGGGTTTCTCCCGCTCGCGCGACCCCGATGAGGTTGATGCCGAAGCGCTCACGCAGCAGCAACCTGCCTGCGGTCCGGCCAATCAAGACGGAGTCGGTCGTTACCACCGCCTCGATCACGCCGACCTCGTCGCTGCTGTGATTGTCATCCTTCTTACCACCAGCGAGGGTCAGCTTGTCGCGAGCGATCACCCGCTCCAGCGCGTCCGGTTCGCCGGCGACAATGAGGATGTCATGTTCCTCCAGATGGACCTCGGGATGCACCGTGCCGCGCATGTCGCCGCGCAGCAGGCTCGTGACCGTGACCTGTTCCTCATGCCGCTCCTGGAAACTGGCGATGGTCTCGCCGATCGCGGGTGAGCCCGCGGTTACGGTTGCTTGGGTCACATAATCGGAGATATTGAGCGCCTCACCTAATGTTGGAACGCCGCGCCTGTTCCTGGGAAGAAGCCGATAGCCAAAGCGAAGAAAGATGAGGCAATGACCAGCAGGCCGAAGCCGGTCGGGAGAAAATCGAACATAGCAAACGGCTGGCCGGTCATATCCTCGCGTACGCGGCTGACAATGATATTGGGCGAGGTGCCTACCAACGTCATTAGGCCGCCTAGCAGCGAGGCGAACGCCATCGGCATCAGATAGACCGACGGACTAGTCTCGTTCTTCTTCGCCATCTGCAGCGCGGCGGGCATCAGCATGGCAAGCGCGCCGACATTCTTAATAAGCGCGGACGCGAAGCCGACTGATGGTAAGCGCTAAAACACTCCCACTGGGAGGCGTTAGGCGGCCTGATCGATGACGGCGCTGGCGGCGGCGCGGCTATCTACCCAGTTGTAGGGGAGCAGATC
>NZ_JBHSFZ010000051.1:0-513 GCF_042654265.1 Sphingobium tyrosinilyticum
GCTTGCCGTTGCCGCCCAGCACGATCGCGCGCACATCGTCATCGTTCGTCGCCTTCACAAAGGCGTCGTCGAGCGCATAGGTCATCTGGCCGTTCTGGGCGTTGTTGAAGCCCGGACGGTTCATCATGATCCATGCGACATTGTCGATCACCTCATAGGTGACCGGCTCATCCGTCTCGTAAACAATGTTGACCTGCTGCGGTTCGACTAAGTAGCTCACTTCTATTCCTCCTCGTTGGGCCAGCGAGGCCGGCGGCAGATGGAGCTGGTTCGAAACCAATGATGATCCACCTTACGGCCGAGCGAAATGGCCGATGTTGGCTTCAACATATTGCATGACTGCAAGCGAACTTGAACTGAGATGCTCATGTTCAACAATCGATATTAAGCGAAGGAGAGAGATACTCGTGTTGGGGCATTGGTTCAGCGTGCCGCCTTGGCCAGTTGCGCCTCACGCGCCGCACGCATCTCCGCAAAGTCCTTGCCCGCATGATAGCTGGAACGGGTCAGCGG
>NZ_JBHSFZ010000052.1:0-524 GCF_042654265.1 Sphingobium tyrosinilyticum
GGATACGACCATCGAGATTTTGACGCCAGATTTCCGGAACAAGCATGAGCGGGCCGTCGAGATGATCGTGGCTGCGCGGCCGGACGTCTATAACCACAATCTGGAGACGGTGCCGAGGCTCTACCCGACCATTCGTCCCGGTGCGCGCTATTATGCGTCGCTGCGTCTTCTGGAGTCGGTCAAGAAGCTCGACCCTTCGATCTTCACCAAATCGGGCATCATGCTGGGCTTGGGCGAGGAGCGATTGGAAGTTCACCAGGTCATGGACGACATGCGCTCCGCCGACATCGATTTCTTGACCATGGGCCAATATCTGCAGCCGACCCCGAAACATGCCAAGGTGATGGAGTTTGTGACGCCGGCTGCGTTCAACGCCTATGCCGCGATTGCGCGCGCTAAGGGCTTTTTGCAGGTCGCGTCCAGCCCGCTGACCCGTTCCAGCTATCATGCGGGCAAGGACTTTGCGGAGATGCGTGCGGCGCGTGAGGCGCAACTGGCCAAGGCGGCACGCTGAACCAATGCCC
>NZ_JBHSFZ010000053.1:0-952 GCF_042654265.1 Sphingobium tyrosinilyticum
CGGGGACGGATCGTGCGGCGGCTTTTCGCAGGATTGCCTTGAGCTTCGAGAAGGCGTTCTCGATCGGATTGAAGTCGGGGCTGTACGGCGGAAGGAAGAGCATCCGCGCTCCAGCCGCTTCGATGGCATCACGCGCTGCCATCGTCTTATGAGCTGGGAGATTGTCGAGGATCACGATGTCGCCGGGACACAGCGTAGGTGCCAGAACCTGCCTGGCATAGGCAGCGAACCATTCGCCAGTCATGGGCCCGTCCAGGACCATGGGTGCGGTCATGCCCGTTAAGCGCAGCGCACCAGTGAAAGTGGTGGTTTTCCAATGGCCGTGCGGGATAGGTGACCGGCACCGCATGCCGCGCGGGGCCCGCCCCCGCAGACGCGCCATCTTCGTTGACGCGCCGGTCTCATCGATGAAGACCAAGCGGTCAGGATCGAGATCAGGTTGAGCCTTGAACCATGCGCGTCGCCGCGCGAGAACGTCGGGCCGCTCCTGCTCGCTGGCGTGCGCTGTTTTTTTTCACGGTCATTGAGTGACGATCAAGGAAACGCCAGATCGTGCTCGGAGCGAATACGGCTCCATGCTGCGATCGAAGCATCTCGGCCAGTTCAACGAGCGTGATGTCCACCTGCTCCTCGATCGCACCGAGAATAATGTCGCGATGGGCTTCAATCCGCCGCGACCGCATGTCGCCGCCTTGCCGCTTCGCCCGCGTCGATCCAGTCTCCCGCCACTCGCGTACCCAACGGATCGCGCTCGCCGCCGCAACTCCAAAACGCTCCGCTGCCGCGCGGCGGGAGAGGCCGCCCTCAACCGCCGCAATCACCCGCGAACGTAAATCTTCTGAGATGGACTTTGTCATGCCAGGCTGGCCTCCTCGTCCAGCTGACATGGTGAATCACATTTCTGAGCGAAGGGGAATCCCAATGATTCAGTCCGGTCAGATTTTGCTCTAGA
>NZ_JBHSFZ010000054.1:0-7484 GCF_042654265.1 Sphingobium tyrosinilyticum
GCAATACCAGTCCATGCCGCCATTCACTCCATCTCTTCGCAAAGAGGCGTGAATCACAACATACTGGTATTGCTCAACAACTTTCGGATCTGGCTCTTAGCTAATCCCGACCTGATGGATTGGTACGGGAATGAAGACGACGAGAAAGCGCTATAGCGCCGATTTAAAGGCCGAGGTGGCGCTGGAAGCGATCCGGGGTGACCTGACGCTGGCGGAGCTGGCAGCCAAGCACGGCGTGCACCACACGATGATCGCTTCCTGGAAGCGGAAGGCCATTGACGGGATGGCAGGCACGTTCTCCGGAGCCGGCGATGCGGTCAAGGCTGCCAGCGAAAGCGAGGTAGAGAAGCTGCACGCCAAGATCGAGCAACTGGTGGTGGAGCGGGATTTTTTAGCGAAAGCCTTCGGTCGATGAGCGTGGAGCGGAGGCGGGCGATGGTCGAACCTGCTCACCACCGCCTGTCGATCTCGGCGCAATGTCGCCTGCTCTCGATTGGCCGTTCATCATATTACTATGCGCCTGTGCCGGAAACGGATGAGACGCTGGCGCTGATGACGGTGATCGACGCGACGTTCCTGGACTGCCCTTGGTACGGCAGCCGACAGATGGCACGTCACCTGCCGCGCGCGGGCCATGAGGTTGGTCGCCGCCGGGCCCGGCGGCTGATGGCGAAGATGGGCCTGACGCCGATTTGCCAGCGGCCGCGCACGAGTGATCCGCACCCGCAGCACCGGGTCTATCCGTATCTGCTGCGCAAGTTGGTGATCGACCGGCCCAATCAGGTCTGGTGCGCTGATGTGACCTACATCCCGATGCGGCGCGGCTTCCTGTACCTGGTTGCGATCATGGACTGGGAAACCCGGAAGGTGCTGGCGTGGCGGCTATCGAATACGATGGATGCAGGGTTCTGCGTCGCGGCGCTGGAGGAGGCGCTAGCTCGCTACGGCAAGCCCGAGATCTTCAACACCGACCAAGGCAGCCAGTTCACGTCGCAAGCCTTCACCACTGTGCTGCGCGAGGCCGAGGTTCGCATCAGCTTATCTGCCAAACCTCGGGTTTGAAGCTTTTGCTCGCTCAAATTTACGTCGATTGTGTGGGAATTCGCTTGGAAGCAATCTGAGGCTTCGATACAGCCCTGTGCAAAATCATCTTAGGCCACTCCAAAGTGAAATTTCTTGCACCTGAGCCAATCGCGCCGTCGAGCAAAAAGAAACATCCCGTAAAGGCAGGCCGGCCCCACGCGAAAGAGATCGAGCGCCGTAAGGCCAAGGTTATCGAAATGGCTACGGAGCTCTTTGTCACCAAAGGCTATGCTGCGACTTCCTTTGTTGAAATCGCTGCCAAAGCCGGAGTCGCCACCGGCACCATCTATCATCATTTCGGCGACAAGGAGAAACTGTTCCGGCGTGTTGTTATGGCCCCTGATGACTCGCGTCCACCTATCCCAATGTTACATCGGGCTGACACAGTGGAGACCGCGTTAGTCCGATTAGGTCAATTTATATGCGACATGTCGTTGCGGCCTCAGGCAGTCAGGCTCATCCGCCTTCTCATCATAGATGGCCGAAATTTCCCCGACCTGATGCGGGATGTGGCGCAATCAAGCTTTTCTCAGTTTCAAGAATGCATTGCCGAATTTTTCGACCGGCTGGCGCAGTCTGAACTGATCGATCACGGAGATCACGGGACGACAGCTCGGATCTTCATCGATTTGATCCTCGGCGGCTATCCAGTCGCTAACTATGGATCTTGGTCGACAGAGATGCCGTCGCAAGATTATATCGAGGCGAGAGTTTCAGTGTTTCTTCAAGGCTGCTTGTCCCGCCCCCGCTCGCAGAAGAACTGCTGAGGTTCAGCTGAGCGCTGCACATATCGGGCACCAAGACGCCAACTGCTCATATCCGTCCGAGGGATGAGCGCGCCAACGCGAACGCGCCATGCCTCACTGCGCCTGTGCCTTACCGGCGTCACAGGCACCGAAATCCCACACCACCGTGTGCAGATAGGCAAGCGCCGACGGAAGGCGGCATTGACGCTGTCTGTCAGGCTTTCCGGCGTGTTCGCGTTGCCCATTTTTTCGCGAGCGCTTCCAGCCTCGCTTCGATCAGCGGGATGTCGGGCTTGGCGTTGGGATCATGGTCCTCGCCAAGGGTGTCGAGCGCCTCTTCGTGATATTCATGCTGGGGATCGCCAAGCGCTACGAGCTTCTCGGCATAGCCCCATGGTTCGCCACAGTCCTCTGGTGGGCGCATGCCTACTGCATCGAGGATGAGCGGATATGTCAGGTGCGGGCTGGCCGCGCTGACGCGCTCGATCTTGACGCTATGCTCCCAGGCGTCGCCAAAGTCGTAGAGATATCGGAAGGTCTTGCGCCTCGTATCCGCCAGCACCTGGGCGAGAGTGGCTTTACGGGCGTCGAGCGGCCCGTCGAAGCCATATTCAGGATCAGGGATGCCGAAGCCGGTTTGCCCGAAGCTCATTTCCCACAGGTGAGAGTCCGTCCACGAGAAGGCGGTCTGGATGACGGCGTGCAGACGGTCGAGCCGGATACTGAGCGGCACCTCCAGCGTTCGGCTGACGGCCGGTGTGACATCGTCCAGCGTAATCTTCATCCGCACCACAGTGCCGTTGCTCACGCAGCCTTCTCCAGATCGTTGGTCAGCCTTGATGCCTGCCATCTCCAGGGTAAAAAGTCATCGATCCGATTGATCGGGTGATTGCCGATGCGCTCTATGACGTCGGTGAACCACGCCTCGGGCTCGACGCCGTTGAGCCGGCATGTGCCGGCCAGAGCGTAGAAGAGCGCCGCTGCCTCTCCACCCTTCATGGAGCCGACGAACATCCAGTTCCGTCGTCCAAGAGCGACACCGCGCAGGGCGTTCTCGACAAGATTGTTGCTGATCTCGAGCCGACCGTCATCGCAGTAGCGGATCATGGCCTGCCAGCGGTTGAGCGGATAGCGACACGCACGCGCCAGATTGCTGTCGGAAGACAGGCCACGGTTCTGGTTTCAAGCCAGACGCGTAAAGCTGCCAGCTTCGGCACCGCCTTGCTCTGGCGGATGCGTCTCCGCTCATCGGGTGGCGCACCCTTGATGTCGCGCTCAATGGCGAAGAGTTCGGCGATCCGCACGACCGCCTCCGCCGCGATCGGCGACGGGCACTTTTCCAGTATGTCGGTAAATTTCCTGCGACTGTGACTCCAGCATCCTACTTCGACGATGTCCCTGGGCGCTTTGGTTTTGGGGTCGCGGTAAAGCGCGTTATAGCCCGCAAAGCCGTCCGCCTGCAGATATCCCTGATAGCCCGCAAGATGTTCCGCCGGATGCGCGCCACCACGATCGGCGCTGAAGCGGAAGGCCACGGCGGGCGGGCTCATGTCACCGCTGGAGCGATCATCACGCAGATACACCCAGAAGTGTCCGGTCCGGCTACCGTCGCCATTGCCCAGCAACGTGACCGGCGTGTCGTCACCATGGATCTTGGCGGCTTCCCGGATATAGGCGAACAGCCGCTCGCCCAGTGGCGCCAGCAGCCATGCCAGTTTCCGGGCTCACCGGCTCATCACATCCCGATCGATATGCAGCCCCGCCCGGCGGAAGATCACCGACTGCCGATGCCAGGGCTGATGATCGACAAAGCGGCTGACGACGAGATTGGCTAGCAAGGCGCTGCTTGCCATGACCTTGGGCAGCGGCAGATCGACGGCGGGCGCCTGGCGGATCTGCTCGCAGGATCGGCACACCAGCCTGGGTCGGACATGGCGGATGACGCGGAAGCGCGCCGGGACATAATCGAGGACCTCAGTGACGGCCTCGTCGATCTGGACTGACGGTCCGTTACAACCGCCACTGCATGGGCTGGGCTGATGATCGACCGTCTGACGCGGGAAGTGCGCCGGAAGCGGAGCACGGCTGCCAGGTTTGCGGGCCGATTTTGCTACCGGCGCCGCCGGCACCTCATCGTTGGCGGGTTCCGGCGCCTCGACCTCCTCGAACATCAGCCGCAGCTGAGCGATATCCATTTTCTCGGAACTGCGGCCGAACTGGACGCGCAGCAGCCGCGCGACACGATGCTCGAGCTTTTCGATCCGCAAGGTCTGGGCTTTGACCGTGGGCCCTCCGTTCGGCCCGTTCCTGTTCCATGGCATCGGCCATCTCCAGCAGCATTTTCTGCAGGAGGGCTGGGTCTGTGGGAAGGCGATCAAGGGCGAACCGCATGCTGCCGATGATAGCGGAAGCCCATGGCAAAACCTACAGAAAATGGCGGTTTCCTGATCTTTTTGCCTATGCCAACCGCGGCGTGACGACCTCGTCATGGACTATCGCCTGGTTCCAGTTCAGCCCTTCAACCAGCATCGCAAGCGCCCAATGCTGTCCAGTGTGGGGTTCATAGCACCAGCGTGGGCCCGCCGTCGGGCCGCAGCCGATCGCCGTTGATAAGATCGCTCTCCATCGCATGAATATAGCTGCGAGCAACTTGTTGTGGCTGGGGCACACGGCCGATCGGACTCGTTGCGGAAAAACGGGCGAAAAAGGAGGCTTTCTGCTCGGGCAACAATATATCCATCAGCGGCGTGTTCGTGACCGTAGGCTCGACCACATTGATCCGCACGGGTGCGATCTCGGCTGCGAGACCCTGGACCAGCGCGCCCAGTGCAGTGTTGCCGATGATGCTGAAGGCGGCGAAGTGCGGCACGCCCGCACGATCCGCCGCGGTGCCGCCCGTCAGCGTGATTGATCCATCCCTCGACATCACCGGCAAGCCTTGCCGCACGATCCGCAACTGCGCCCAGAACTTATGTTCGATCACGCGCCGCGCCTGCTCCTCGGCGTGGCCCAATAAAGTGCCGCGCTCACTGAAACCGATGCAGGAAACCAGATGGTCGATATGGCCAATTTTGGAGAAGAAGCGTGCAACTTCATCGCCGTCCGTGCCATCAAAGACCACTGTGTCGGTGCCACGGCCGATCGCTGCCGCTGCCTTTGCCAGCCGCGCTGCATCCCGACCTGTCACCGTTACACGCGCGCCACGCTCGGCCGCAGCCGCGGCCACTGCCAGGCCGATACCCGAACTGCCGGCTATGACGACGACATGCCGATCCGAAAGCGCGGTCACAGGCTTTTCCGCCCGATGCGCAGGCGCGTGAGGTGAAGCTTTGAAATCCGCCATCGGCCCTCCTCCTTGCGATAGGTTTCCCGATAATGCCCAAAGCCATGGAGGATATAATCGCGATGTGGCGCGCCGATAATCTCTTCCATCGCCCACACACCAGTCGCATCACTCTCCGACGTCAGGTCGATGATGGGGGTATGGCCGTGATGGACGGTTTGCAGGTCGTTCATCGACACAGGCATGGCCTGTGCGATAGCGTCGATACCGACCAGAGGCCCCATTGTTTGCCCATCCTCTCCCCGCGTGGAAACCGCCCTATCCCATTGCAGGATGATGTCGCGGGTGAATAGCCCCAGCCAGAGATCCCATTGCTTGGTATCCAGGTAAAAGAAATATTCAGCCTTCGGGCGCTTGAGCGCTTCGATTTCCAACAGGGTGGTGAGAGCGTCCATATTACTCCCGCTGACATAGATTTGGATAACATCCGATCCGACTAGCTCACATGCTGCATCGAGCTGAAAAACCTCAGTCCTTCAACACGAAACTATAGTCGTGTTCCTTGATAATCCGTCCATTTTTGAATCCCAGGAACCACAGAGTCCGGGCGCGCAGTATTGACCCGTCTTTCGCAGAGGTGAGCGCCAGAGCGCTTTCCAGTACGCCATCGTCGCTATCTGCGACGATCGAGATGACTTCGAGATGGCATTTGGAGAAAATTTGCCTCACTTGCCCAAGTGCCGAAAACAACTCGTCTCGACCTCCGCGTCCGCTGGGCATTTCTATCCAGTCAACAGTATCGCCGAAAAGAGGACGTATGTCTGATCCAGGTGCATTATAGGCTGTCACGAACCTATTGATACCGCTGCAAGCATGCATCTCTATCCTCCGTTTTTATCGCCAATCCAAGTCATACATTACGCATGTATCTTTGTAGGTGCAGGGCAGTTCGCGGTCAATGCGAGGCTAGACCGAATGACTGAGCGTCTGACCACCGGAAATTGACAGACCGGAAACAAGCGTCATCAGGGCGTGAGAGTGACTCTCAAGAGTCAACGCCGGGTCGTCCGCATGTGCAATGGCGAGCGCAGCGTCGTTGGTAGCCGCTAGGATCAGCTGCGCCAAAGGCTCAGGCGCCGTTTTGTGGATTGCACCCAATTCCATCAGGCGATGAAGTGTCGACATCGTTCCGGGCATGAACACCTCACTCTGGATCTCGCGCCAGCGCGACCAGCCCAGCACAGCCGGCGCGTCAATCAAGAGTATGCGCTGAACTTCTCGATCCTCAGCGACCGCTCGTAAATACACGTCAAAGGCCAGCAACAGCCGATCCCAGGCACGAACAACGGTTTCCTGCACACTACTCCTGGCGAGCACTTCTTGCCGGGCACGCCGCGAGATATCCTCCGCAACATGACAGACTACAGCATCAAACAATCCCTCCTTGTCGGTAAAATGGTGGTAGAGCGCACCCCTCGTCACCTCAGCCTCGGCCACGAACTCACTGGTCCGCGTTGCATGAAAACCATGTTGGCCGAAGTAACACCGCGCCGCATCTATCAAGGCGGCGCGCGTGCCTTCGGATCGCTGCTTTTGTGTGCGGCGTACCATGCCTGGTTCACCCCGGCCTTGGCCGCTGATTTTTGCCGACACCGATTTTACCATTCCACCACCCTTTGCGCGGTCGCAAGCTATATCCCTGCCGTTTGTTTGTAAATTCAACATCAGCCGGCCATCGCTCATGGATGGAACAAATCTGTGAAACGGTGGAATGCGAAGCCCGCGTCCATCGGCGCTTGGAGAGGTGGCCATAACGCTTGCGCAAAACCATACCTTCTGCATGTTACCTCAGAAAAATGATGAGGCGAGTCGGTGCTGGAAAAGCTTGTTTACGCCTTTTTACCAACGCCGCCGCGGGGCGCGACCAGGAATGTGCAGACTGGTATGTCGAAGAACATGTCCGGCACATGGTTGATCGGTTCGGCTTCAAATCGGGCCAGCATTTCCAGTTCGACATGCAGCAATATTTTCCGGACTTCCCCTTCAAATATTTGACGCTTTACGATGTAGACGGGGTAGATTTCGAGCGGCTCTATAACGAACATGCCAAATCTATGAAAGCGCATGTGGCGAGCCTTGATGATCCTGACGCTGATCGTCCGAAAGCAGAAATGCCGATCTCTGAAGCGCTGGATTTACAGGGCGCTCGATCCTTCTGGCTCACCGCGTTGCACGGGGCGGAACGCAAGAAAGCCCACAACTGATGCTGAATCTAAGAGCCAGATCCGAAAGTTGTTGAGCAATACCAGTATGTTGTGATTCACGCCTCTTTGCGAAGAGATGGAGTGAATGGCGGCATGGACTGGTATTGC
>NZ_JBHSFZ010000055.1:0-501 GCF_042654265.1 Sphingobium tyrosinilyticum
CCCGTCCCGCCCCAGCCGCAACGTGTCCGCAAGCCGGACTGGATCCGCGTCAAGGCGCCGACCAGCCCAGGCTATCACGAAACGCGTAAACTGATGCGCGAAAAGGGGCTCGCGACGGTCTGCGAAGAAGCGGCCTGTCCCAATATCGGTGAATGCTGGACCAAGAAGCATGCGACGGTGATGATCCTGGGCGACGTTTGCACCCGGGCCTGCGCCTTCTGCAACGTCAAGACAGGCATGCCGCGTAAGGTCGATCCTAATGAGCCGCAGAACCTCGCCGATGCCTGTGCGGAGATGGGGCTCGAACATATCGTCATCACTTCGGTGGATCGGGACGACCTGCCCGATGGCGGCGCGTCGCAGTTCGTGAAAGTGATCGAGGCGCTGCGTCGCACGACTCCGGATACGACCATCGAGATTTTGACGCCAGATTTCCGGAACAAGCATGAGCGGGCCGTCGAGATGATCGTGGCTGCGCGGCCGGACGTCTATAACCACAAT
>NZ_JBHSFZ010000056.1:0-4092 GCF_042654265.1 Sphingobium tyrosinilyticum
TGAAATAGACGCCGCAGGATCGCTCGTCTTGATCGTCAAGCCGCTGACCCAAAAGGCCGAAGATCGCTGAAAACACCAGCACCATGAATAGTGCGGGCTAGGATCATTTTCGGGTCGCATTGCACGTAAGGTTGATGAAAGCTGATTTGATTGTAATGGAGAAGATTATGGGTGAATTTAGCAATGTCGAAGACCGACTGGAAATCGCAGCCCTGAACCAGCGATATGCGCTGCACGTCGATTTTCACGAAATCGAGGAATGGGTCAGCCTTTTTACGCCGGATGCTGTTTTCGACGAAAGCGAATTCGATAACCCGGTCATGAACGGTCACGATGAAATTCGCGCATACGGAAATCATCTCACCGAAATCGTGCGGCACGTTCTCCATCACATGACGACGCATCATATTTCCGACATGACGGCGACGAGCGCCCGTGGGAGAGCCTTTGGGTTGATAGAAGCCGTATTGAACGACGGAACGCATGCGCGCACTCACGTGGTGTACGAAGATCGTTATGAAAAGATCGAAGGCACTTGGCTGATGGCCGAACGAATTCTCAGGAAGACCATCGAACCCGAAGTGATCGCCAGATCGGCACAAGCTTGAACTGAACACTATTTGCGAATAGCGGTACGCGTGGCGAATGCTTTATCGGAAGCTTCGCATCTTCATATCCTTGAGGGTGCTGTCCTAGTAGAAAATATGCCTGCATCGGTGCTAGATCAGGGAAAACTAAAATGTTTAAGATCCTAACTCTCATGAAGCGCAAGCCCGGAACGTCAATGGAGCAGTTGATAGACTATTACGAAAACAAGCATTCTGTCTTGGGCGTAAAAATATGGAACGAAACGGGCAAGCATCCCAATCGGTACTTCAGACGATATTTTCATCCGATGACCTTTGGAAGAGATCCTGCGCCGGACGAAGCACCCGAACTGCAATTTGACCTGGCAACGGAGCTATGGTTCGACAGTCGTGAAGACAGCGATGAATTTTTCCGGCTTGGATCGGCCGCTCCGTATGGCGAAATTCTCGCGAAGGATGAAATGGAATTCCTCGATCGCGACAAGAGTCTGATGGTGGTACTTGAAGAGTATGAGACCGATCTGAGCATTTGCCAAACGAATTGAATTTAGTTGGAGACACGCTGAAGCGTGTATTTGCACCTCATTCGCAGCGCCGCCGCCTGCTACCGGTCGTGATCATAAGTCCCGAAGCTGGAGCCGCTTTGAATGGATACCGAATGGGCCGCTACAGCATCGACATCAATACAGTTTGCGCCACCGTCTCGTGACGGTGGGGAAGGGGCGCGTCGACGCGCTCTTGGCCGCTGGCCGGGCGGGCTCACCAGTAACCTCACCGCAGGCTGACGCTCTTGGATGACTAATCGCCCTGCGCCTGACGGTTAGCGAGGCGGCAGACCGCAAGGCATATAAGCGTCCGTCAATGCACCGCCCGACACACTCAGATATTCCGTACGGTGCAGCCCAAGGACGACGGCCCGCCGACTGACGTGATCATTGATTTCCGGTGCCTTTATGACGCGCTCCTCGAAAGAATCCGCCGCCGAGCGGACTTATGAGACCTCACATGACGAGATTGGGGTCAAGGGGATGTTAGGGCGACATTGATGATCTCCGGTATTGCGTATCCAAGGTCTGAGCCCCTTCGACAAGACGCGTCTCGTTGCCGAGCACGATCAACCTCACATTCGGTCGCCGTTCGTGACGGCTGCACCAATATCCCGCTTGCGGCGGCTGGGCTCAGGAAGACGAAACCATTCTGTGCGACGAGTTTGGAAGCCACGGTCTCATTCGGTTCGTCCACCTGGATCCGTCAGAACTGATCAGGTCCTGAGGATTGGAATGACGGCTGGATAATGGGTCAGGCTGCTTTCATTACCACGCCCTCGATAATGACACCGGCGGTAACATATTTCCACAGCGCCACTAGCAATTTGCGCGCCAGGGCTACGACCGTCGATTTCTTCAGCCGGCCACCGTTGAGTCGGACCCGTTGCTGATACCAGTGGGTGAGCGCCGATTGTGGCTGGTTGCGGATCCACAGCCAAGCCAGCTGGATCAGTGCTGTGCGCAGCCTGGGGTTCCCCGCCTTTGACACGCCCTGTTCGCGGTCCACCGATCCACTCTGCCAAGGCGTTGGCGCCAGCCCCGCATAGGCAGCGACCTCTCTCCGGTTGGCGAAGTGCCGGAACAAGCCTTCCGACCAGAGAATGGCCGCGAACTCGGGGCCAATGCCCTTGATGTCGAGCAGCATTGCGGCTGGTGCCGGCATGGCGGTGGGTTCCGCGGCAAGCAGCGTGTCCCGCTCGGACTCCACCGCCCTGATCTGCTCGAGCAGCAGTTCGAGCCGGTCGAGTTCGCGGCCAATCTGGACTTTTAGATGCATCGGTAGCGGACGCCCATCGCCAGTCATGAGTTCTTCCAGCCGCTCCCGCCGGTCGCGGCGCAGCGGCTGATAGCCTGTCACCCCCTGCGCGAAGAGCAAGCCTTTGAGGCGATTGACGTGGCGAATCCGATCCGCGAGCAGAACCTTGCGTTCGCGGCAGATGCGACGTCGGTCCTCCTCCTCGGGTGTTGGCACCCGAACCATCGCACACACACGCGGTTCCCCTCGCTTGTGGGCCAGCAAGGCCCGGACCAGCGCCTCGCCGTCGATCCGGTCGGTCTTTGCGCGGCGACGACGACGTGAGGTCGCAATTGAAGCGGGATCCACGACGTGACTTTCTATCCCCTCCTTGCACAAAACACGGTGGATCCAAAAGCCGTCAAGGCCGGCTTCCTGTATGACAATTATCGGATAGCTGCATCCTGTTCGCGCCCGCGCTTTTGCTCGCAGCTGGGTAAAGCGCGCCATTAGCCCGGCGATATCCCCGGCGCGCACTACATGCTTCGACAGCTTCTCGCCGCTGCCTGGCAAAAGCGAGGTGATCAGCCAGATAGATCGGCTCAGTTCCATTGAGACGAAAATCGCGCCAAGATCGGTCCGGATAGCGGTCAACGCTTGGGGACTGTCAGTTGCAATCTGCATATCGGCCTCCTGAGAGTGTGGTCAGCAAACTCACTCTGCCAGAGTGTCGATCGCCATCCACCTCGTCATGGGATCTGTGCGCGGGTGGTCGTTGAGCTCTGAAATCGCGCAGGTATTTGACGAGTTATCGATCCGGCCTGCGCTTTGCGGGCGGAGGCGATATCATGCCGAAACGGAGAGAATATTCATCGTGCGCTTGAGGTTGTAGGCGATGGCGGTGAGGTGGACTTGGACGGCGGCTTTGGCGAGACCTCGCCATCGCATTCGGCGCAGGCCGTAACATCTCTTCCATGTTCCGAAGATCTTCTCGATCCGACCGCGCACGCGATGGATCGGTTGGTTCCATTCATGAAGCTTGCGCAGCGTTTCGGCTTCGTCGCGGCCCCACATGCCGGTGGCGACGATCCGAGGAATGCCGCCCTTTGTCCGCACCCGCACCGCGTCACGAAAGTAATTGCCGCGATAGGCGCTGTCGGCAAATACCTCGCCGGGATTGTCGGGCAAGGCATCCGGACCTGCCTTGCCGTCATTGATATTGGCGGACGTGATCGACACTTCCTCGACCAACGCGGTATCGGCATCGGCGCCAACGTGGGCCTTGAAACCGTGGACAGCCCGCTTTCCCTTGTGCTTTACCCAGCGGGCATCAACATCGTCTTCGCTAGCGTAGGCAATGATGGTGGCATCGACCAGTGTTCCGGTCTTGACCGTCACCGCCTTGGCCTTGAGCTGCATGGTCACGGTTTCAAACAGCGTCCGGTCAAGTGCGTGCGCAACCAGCAGCCGACGGAACCTGACAAACGCGGTGCGCTCGGGCGTCGCCTCATTCGCGGCAAACCCACAGAAGCGGCGAAAAGAGGCCCGATCATCCAGCGCCTCAGCCAGCTTCATTGCGAATTCCGTATGTATGTGGACGGTCCCCCCCCTTGCAAGAACATTTAGCCCGCACTATTCATGGTGCTGGTGTTTTCAGCGATCTTCGGCCTTTTGGGTCAGCGGCTTGACGATCAAGACGAGCGATCCTGCGGCGTCTATTTCA
>NZ_JBHSFZ010000057.1:0-1593 GCF_042654265.1 Sphingobium tyrosinilyticum
CAAAGATGGAGCTGCACCCATGCCCACATCGTGAACCTCAAACCGCAAAGTGGGGAATTTTACTTTGCCCGTTCTGGGGAAAATTACTGTGCCGTTGACAACCGGGACAGGAGATCATGGAGCGACGCCCATTCGGCCCTGTGCCGCACGAGGTTGCGGTGATCGGTCAGGGAACCTGGTACATCGACGACGCGGACAGGCCCAGCGCAGTGGCCGCCCTGCGCCGAGGTCTCGACCTCGGAATGACTCATATCGACACCGCCGAGATGTACGGCGACGCCGAAATCGTGGTCGGCGAGGCGGTAGCCGGGCGCCGTGAGGAGGTCTTCCTCGTCTCCAAGGTTCTGCCGAGCAACGCCTCGCGTGCCGGGACGGTGGCGGCCTGCGAGCGCTCGCTCGCGCGTCTGCGGACCGACAGGCTGGACTGCTACCTTCTGCATTGGCGGGGCCAGCACCCGCTGGAGGAAACCTTCGCCGCCTTCGAGCGCCTCCGCGAACAGGGCAAAATTCTGTCCTGGGGCGTCAGCAACTTCGACGTGCCCGATCTCGATGCTGCCTGGAAAGCCGGCGGCGAGGGCCGGATAGCCTGCAATCAGGTTCTCTACAACCTAGGAGAGCGCGCGATCGAGCACGCCGTACTGCCTTGGTGCGACAATCACAGCGTCACCGTGGTTGCCTATAGCCCGTTCGGCCATGGCGACTTCCCCGACCCACGAACGGCGGGCGGCCTCGTGCTGGAAGAAATCGCAGCAGCCCATGGCGCGACCCCGCGCCAGGTGGCGCTCGGCTTCCTCGTGCGGGAACCAGCATTGCTGGCAATCCCCAAGGCTTCCAGCACCAAGCATGCCGAAGACAATGCCGGCGCGGGCGTGTTACGGCTGACGACCGCCGACCTAGCACGGATTGACGAAGCATTCCCACTCGGCCCGAGACCGTCTCGCCTCCCGATGTTGTAGGCGTTTGCAACCGAGCCGAGCGCCCAAGCGTCTCAGCAATCCAGGAGGTTCGCATGCGGGATACCAAGGCCCCCGGTTTCGTCCGCGTACGCGGCGCGCGCGAGCACAATCTCAAGAACGTAGACGTCGATATACCGCGCGACGCTCTGGTCGTGTTCACCGGCGTATCGGGATCGGGCAAGTCGTCGCTCGCTTTCTCCACCCTCTATGCCGAGGCGCAGCGCCGCTATTTGGAATCGGTCTCGCCTTATGCGCGCCGCCTGTTTCACCAGATGGAGGTACCCGAGGTGGACCAGATAGAGGGCCTACCGCCCGCGGTAGCGTTGCAGCAGCAGCGCGGATCGCCGACGACCCGATCGTCGGTCGGCAGCGTTACCACCCTCTCCAACCTGCTGCGAATGCTCTACTCGCGCGCTGGCGACTATCCGCGGGGTCAAGCCCATCTCGAGGCCGAAGCCTTCTCGCCCAACACGCCCGAAGGCGCCTGCCCGCGTTGCCACGGCCTCGGCCGGATCCACGAGGTCACCGAGGCCTCGATGGACTTGTAACGGTTTTGCGCCGGTCACCTATCTCATTATGCCACCTTGGCTTCGAACGCGAGTGGGCTGATGCCGCCCAGGTATGAATGGCGGCGACG